>CAZHHV010000233.1:0-1503 GCA_964532335.1 uncultured Nitrospiraceae bacterium | reverse complement strand
CAACAGCAGTATTGCCCATATAATCCATCCCTCCCAGAATAAGGACCCAAGTATCAGCATGGAAAGGACAAGTATCTTTGACACATTCGCATGTTTTCCTCCCAACAGGGCATACGCAATGTGTCCTCCGTCAAGCTGTCCTACCGGTATCAGATTTAACGCCGTGACAAAGAACCCTATCCAGCCTGCAAATGCAACGGGGTGCAAAAGCACATCGTATGATTGCGGCAGTTCACCCAGAATTAATCGCGAAAGCAGAGAGAAAAGCAGAGAGTCTCCGAGAGCCAGGCTGCCTTCCAATCCTTTTGCAACTATTACCTTTGAAAGTGGAAGTCCTATGATGACTGCCAGAAGTGAGACTATAAAGCCTGCGATGGGGCCTGATGCGCCAATGTCTATAAGCGCTTCTCTTGTAGTGATGGGAGATTTCATTTTTATAAATGCGCCGAGTGTTCCGATTAATGTAGGCGCGGGAATGAAATAGGGGAGGGTTGCCTTCAAGTGGTGCTTTCTGGAGGCAATATAATGCGATAACTCATGACAGAGAAGTATAAGCATGAGGGCAAGTGAAAACGGCAGTCCATCTATTATTTTTGACGGAGTTTTAATTATATCTTCTATTGTCTGTGTCTGCAGCGCGCCCACTGAAAGAGTGGAAAAAAACGTGGCAATAAAAAGAACTATGTGCAGCCACGGAATTTTTTTCATCTGAAAATACCCTTCCCTGTCATTGCGGCTTGTCCGCAATCCTTCCGAAGAACGATTCCAGACAAGCTGGAATGACAAACAATACAAGCTGGAATGAAAATGTCATTCCAGCTTGTGCTGATATGTCGGCGTGATTGTTTCATTTAACAATCTTCCCTTTCAAATCATACTCAAATGCATCGGTAATCTCTACAGTCACAAAATCACCGGCTTTTAATTCCAAAGATGCATGATACCCCCCTTTAATTCCCCCCTTATTAAGGGGGGATAGAGGGGGGTTGTATCCTGTCTCCTCGGCGACTCGCCTGAGGCGAGAATCCTGAATCCTGAATCCTGTATCCTCCATAATCACCACTCCGTCTATCTCAGGCGCATGGGAATACAGTCTTCCTACCGCTATCCCTTCACTGTTTTCGTCAATTACAGCCTTAAATCTTCTGCCTATTAATGCCCTGTTTTTATTCAGGGATATATCTGCCTGATGCCTCATTATTGTATCAAATCTTCTGTTTTTTATTGCCTCTGTCAGATGTCTTTTGAGCCTTGCGGCAGGCGTGCCTTCTTCTTTTGAATATTTAAAGGCGCCAAGCCTGTCAAATTCTGCTTTCTCCATGAATTTTATAAGCGAGTTGAATTCCTCCTCTGTCTCGAATGGAAAACCCACTATGAATGTTGTCCTGAGCGCAATATCAGGTATAATGTGCCTGATTTTTCTGATTAGGTTCAGATATCCATTTCTGCTGCCTCCTCTTTTCATGAGCTTGAGAATTCTGTCTTCAGAATGTTGAAACGGGA
>CAZHHV010000232.1:0-1607 GCA_964532335.1 uncultured Nitrospiraceae bacterium | reverse complement strand
GTGGTTTCCACCTTAAATCAGCCGTAAATCTGTCCAAATGATGGGGACCACCTCTCTAATCAGGTATCGGTTCATTTTAATAATTTAGTAAGTCACCTTAACAGCATGGAGAAAACACGTAAGAAGATGGAATCTCTCTTGGTTAAAAGAGTTATTGTTCGCAGAGATATTGAACAAGTTTATGAAGGGTTGTATATGAGCTCAATAACATCCTTCGAGAATTGGATGGAAGGTTTATTTATTGGGTTATTGGTGGGTAGACTAAAGCATTGCTCCTCTTTGGTTGCTACGCGGGTTTCTTTTAAATCGGATCGGGTGGCACGTGAGGTGATATTTTCAGATCGTAACTACGTCGATTGGCTCCCTTACAGATATACCGAAAAAAGAGCATCTGCATTTTTTCGTAATGGATTACCTTTTACCTGTTTAAGTAAGAGTGATCAAAAAAAGCTCGAAATCCTGTCTTATATTCGAAATGCTATTGCTCACAAGAGCGCTTACTCTAAAAACAAGTTTGAGCACGAAGTAATAGGGACTATTCCGGTTACGCAACAGGAACGTACGCCAGCTGGCTATTTAAGAGGTATATTCCGAATAACACCATCTCAAACTCGTTATGAAAATTTGATAAATGAAATGGCTTTTATAGCAAAAAAGCTCTGTAATTAACGGCAAGCGAAATAAAAAAGAGAAAGAAATATGCCTTTAAAATCATTTGAATCGCAAAATATAGAATTCAAATCCAACAGGCCGATGGCTCGTTTAGAGCGGGATGAGGCGGGAGATGTTTAAACCTCATTTTCGGTATACCGATAAAATTGTCGGCGATCTTGTTCAGATAGCCGCTGCAAGAGAACTCGTGCTGAATTCTCCTTTTATTCCGAAATGGGAAGTTTCGTTAAGAAGAGAAGCGATAATCAGAAGCGCACATTCCTCAACTGCCATTGAAGGAAACAGGCTGTCTCTTGAACAGGTCAGCGATCTTGCACAAGGCCGTGAAATCATGGCAACACGAAAAGACAAGCAGGAAGTTATGAATTATCTCAAAGTTCTTCAGTCCATTGATAAATTGGCAGACGGCAAAAAGATAACTGAGAACGACATTCTCAAGATTCATAAAATGGTAACGAGGAATACACTTGAAAATCCTTCTGATTGCGGCGTGTATCGGAACCGTTATGTCATAGTCGGGAACAGGTTGACAGGAGAGGTCTTTTTCAGGCCGCCTTCAAATGAAGATGTCCCAAAATTAATGAAGGCATTGATTGCGTGGCTGAATTCTTCTGAGGTGCAAACTTTTGACCCTGTTATTGAGGCCGGAATAGCGCATTATGAATTTGTGAGAATCCATCCCTTTGTAGACGGAAATGGGAGAACTGCCCGTGTCCTTGCCACACTGATACTTTATTTGAGGGGATTTGACGCAAAACAATTCTTCTGTCTGGATGACTATTATGATTCAGACAGACAGGCATATTATAGGGTTCTTCAAGGCGTAGATCAAAAAACCCTCGATATAACCAAATGGCTTGAATATTTTGTTGAAGGCGTGAAGGTGAGAATTGCTGCTGTTAAGGAGCGCGTTGTCCGCCTCAGCAGCGAAAGAC
>CAZHHV010000231.1:0-1665 GCA_964532335.1 uncultured Nitrospiraceae bacterium | reverse complement strand
TTATATCTCAGACTAAATTTCGGAGGTTATTTTTTAAATGATACGAGTTCGTTTTGCGCCGAGTCCTACAGGGCATCTGCATATTGGAGGAGCGAGGACTGCTCTTTTTAATTATCTTTTTGCAAGAAACAATAACGGCAAATTCATCCTGAGGATTGAGGATACTGACAGGACGCGTTCGACAGATGAATATATAGAAGCAATCATAGAGGGCATGAAATGGCTTAAACTCGAATGGGATGAGGGCCCTTTCAGGCAGACTGAGAGATTTGATGTTTACAAGGATTATGCAAATAAACTTATCAAGGAAGGCAAGGCTTATTACTGCTGCTGCTCCCCTGAGGAGCTTGAGCAAAGAAGAAAAGAGGCGCTTGCTCAGGGAAAGTCCCCAAAATACGACGGAAGGTGCAGAAAATTAGGAGGTCAAGGGTCACAAGGTCTCGCCTCAGGCGAGTCGCCCCCGCACACAGGCGGGTTCGCCGAGGAGAAGAGGAGACAAGGAGCTGTAAGATTCAAGATGCCGCAGGAAGGCCAGGTTGTTGTTGATGATATGATGAGGGGAAAAGTAGTTTTTGAGAATGACCAGCTCGATGACCTTATAATCATGCGCTCTGACGAAACACCTACATACAATTTCACTGTTGTCGTTGATGACGTTGATATGAAGATAACACATGTCATCCGCGGTGACGACCATCTGAATAATACTCCGAAACAGATTCACATATATAAGGCACTCGGCTATGAGATTCCTTTGTTTGCGCATCTTCCGATGATACTCGGCGCTGACAAGACAAGGCTTTCAAAAAGGCACGGCGCAACATCAGTCATAGCATATAAAGAGATGGGTTATCTTCCTGATGCATTGGTAAATTATCTTGTAAGGCTCGGATGGTCTTATGGAGACCAGGAGGTATTCACAAGGGAAGAGCTTATCAGGCATTTCTCATTCGAGAATGTCGGGAAATCATCTGCTGTATTTAACCCTGAGAAACTTATCTGGCTCAACAGCCAGTATATCATCAAATCAAATCCTGAAGAGCTTGCAGAGATGGCGATTCCTTTCCTTGAAAATGCAGGCACCATTCAGAAAGGACAGGGAATAGACAAACAGTGGCTTTCTAAAGCAATCAAGACACTTCAGGAGCGCGCCAAGACTCTGGTTGAGCTTGCAACTTCCCTCCGCTACTATATTGCTGAAGATGTCGAATATAACGAAAAGGCAAAAACAAAATTTCTTAATGAAAAATCTCTCCCTTATCTTAAGGAATTAAAGGAGAACATCGAATCAACAACCGATTTCTCTGCTCAGGGACTTGAGAATATCTTTAAGGCAATAGTCGAAAAGCACGGCATCAAACTCGGCAGCCTTGCCCAGCCTGTCCGCGTTGCAATAACCGGCGGCACAGAAAGCCCCGGCATATTCGAAGTGCTTGAGGTATTGGGGAAGGAAAAGACGATTAAGAGATTAGAGAAGACGATAAATTCCATTTATTAACGGTCTCATAATAGTAACAACATCGCCGTCATTCCCGCAGTGTGTTAAGCGGGAATCCAGAAGGCTTAAAATCCTTGACTGGATGCCCGATTAAGGACTTCGGGCATGACAGACAAAAAGAAATGAAAGTACATCCTAATTATGAGACACTTAATAATTAAAACGCT
>CAZHHV010000230.1:0-1674 GCA_964532335.1 uncultured Nitrospiraceae bacterium | reverse complement strand
TAACATACCGCCTCTGTCTCTCCGCGTAGATTGTGTCAATTGCAAGGGATGATTTGCCGGAGCCTGAGGGGCCGGTGATAACAGTTATCTTTTCTCTGGGTATGGATACATTGATGTTCTTAAGGTTGTGCTCCCGCGCGCCCTTTATGACTATAGAGGTTTGCATGTAAAATTCCGAAATGTTTTGAACGTAAATTTAACTATAACTTAAAATGGATTGGGCTTTCAATCGCTGCATGTTTGAGAGCCCTTCAGATTTTTGTGCGGAGGGATATTATTGAGGTGAGATAATGAGCCTTAAACAGTCTTTTGCTGTGAGAACTTTAAATGATAAGTCAGAGCGATTTTTTAAAAAATGTCTGTTTTCTGTTATCAGCGCATCCGCGCCTGTCCACTCAACATATGCTGCAATAAACGCATCGGCCGGTTTTAGCCCTAACGATTCATATTTTGCTCCTAACTCAAATGGAACAACAAAGTCCTCGTCAATAGACGTAAGGCTTGTTACAAAGCCAACGAATTCTTTAAATTCCTCGGGTGTTAAATTTCTGCCGACTTCTTCGACAATCAGCCTCGGTATTCGTATGGAATGTATCGGAAATGTCCCGATGATTGTATCTGCGAGCATTTTAGCGGATGCTTTTTTGAGGAGTCCGAAGGAAAAGATATATTCGTTGGAATCAAGAACGAGCAGCAAGTTTCTTTTCCCAGAGTTCCTTTCTCGTTCTTCGCAGGGCTTCTATAATCTCGTCCTCTGTCAAATCAGAAAAAGGATGCTTTCTTTTAGAGATAAGTTCCCGCACTTTTTGAAGATGTTTCTTGGCTTTTTGAGGATTAGCTTTTATCATAAATATCACCTGAAAAAGTATAACATTAAAAACAGCATTGAATCAAACAAAAATTGTTTGAGAGAGGAGGTGAAAATTACCTTGACAGGTTTATATGACGTTTGTATATTAAGGTTGCAAATGCTCTAAGGATAGTACGATGGCTGATTTTTTGGTGAAGATAACAGGAAATAAAATAGCATCACGAGGGAGGAGTTTATGAACGATATTTTTCGTAATTTCAGATTAATTGTTTGCAGTCTTACAATAGTTTTCTTTCTGTTAAGCTCTCAGTATCTATCCGCCTATGAAAAGGAAATAAAGAGCATATCTTCGACCATTGCAGAGAATATCACTAAGTCAGGCAAAAAGACCGTAGCAGTAGTAGATTTTACAGGACTTCAGGGCAATGTAACAGAGCTTGGAAGATTTCTTGCCGAAGAGCTTTCAGTTGAACTTGTAACCATAGCCCGAGGTTTTTCAGTTATAGATAGAACCCATTTGAAAAGTATCCTCGCTGAACATAAATTGTCAATCTCAGGCATTGCCGACCCGAAAGCTGTTAAAAAACTTGGACAGATTGCAGGTGTTGATGCAATTATAACAGGCTCGGTAACTCCGTTAGAAAACAGCGTCAGGGTAACTACAAAGGTTATAGCAACAGATACAGCCAATGTGATTGGCGCTTCAAAAGGCGATATTGCAAAGACAAAGGCGATTGAGGAACTGTTGGCAAGGGGAATAGGCGGGACAGGGACAGAGTATGAGGCTGCATTGTCTTCTACCACAAGCACACCACAATCAAAGACTATAGAAACAAAGGTCTTAGACTTTATTTTTAGAGTAA
>CAZHHV010000229.1:0-1987 GCA_964532335.1 uncultured Nitrospiraceae bacterium | reverse complement strand
ATGAAAAAATCTCAGGCCGCATTTCTTTATCAGGGCAAGGATTTCAAGGCGCGGGTTGTGATGAAGCTGATAAGCAAAGGCGGGCAGGAGAGGATCAGGGAGATCACCATGCTAAGAAAAAATTACGGTGAGACAGGAGGAAATCAGAAGTATTTCATGTATTTCTTTCAGCCTGCTGATGTTAAGGACATGACATTCATGGTCTACAAATATCCTGCAAAAGATGATGACAGATGGCTTTTTGTGCCCGCAATCAACATGGTAAGGAGAATCGCTACGCAGGATAAGACTTCAAGCTTTGTGGGTTCAGACTTTACCTATGAGGATGTATCCGGAAGGGATTTGCAGGAAGATAACCATACCATTGTGAAAGAGGAAAAGCTCGGAGCAAGGGATTGTTATGTCGTAAAGAGCGCTCCAAAAGCAGGAGATGTGGATTACAGCTATAAACTTTCATGGGTTGATAAAGGCAACTTCCTGCCGATTAAGGAAGAATACTATGACAAGAAAGGAGAACTTAGCAGGGTATTCTCCGCTGATGAGATTAAGGATGTAAAGGGTTTTTCAACAATTACAAAAAGGACAATGAAAAACCTCCAAAGCGGACACAGGACCGAGGTGTCATATTCAAAAACAGATTACAATATTGGAATTGAAGACAGCCTGTTTAGCGAACGTTTTCTCAAACAGCCACCCAAAAAGTGGATTGAATAATTGAATAAATGTTACACCCGAAATTTTTGAGGGAGTAAAAACAAAAGGAGGTCTAAAATGAAAAAAATCTTAATTGCGGTGGATGATACTAAAGGCTCAAAAACTGCATTCACAATGAGCAGTGAGATTATGTCCTGCATGCGCCCTGAAACTGTCGTGTTGGTTTATGTCGAAAAATTTGAAGGCATGTCCTTAATAGATGAGATGCTGGGTGATGCAGAAATGTCTACCTTAAAAGAAGCATTAGAGGGTACAGAATATAAGGAGGCATTGGATGAAAAGGCAAGGAAGATTCTGGATTATTACAAAAAGGCCCTGGAAGATAGAGGGATAACCGGTGTGAAGACCGTTATTAAGGGAGGCCATCCCGCTGAGGAGATAGTTAAAACAGCACAGGAAGAAGGCGTGGATATGATAATAATTGGCGCAAGGGGTAAGAGGGTCTCCCATCTGTTTATGGGAAGCGTCAGCAGGGAGGTTGCAAACAGGGCTAATGTGCCTGTTTTGATTGTGAAATAAAAATAATGGAAGACGTTGAGAAAAAAAACAGGATATGGGCTTTTATAATCACCGGCATCCTTATCCTTATCAGTATGCTGTACTATATTGCGAATGCGTATTACCTGTATCTTATAGTATACATCTGGTTTGGATTTGCTTACGGGATGATGCTTCAGTACGGAAGATTTTGTTTTGCATCGGCTTCAAGGGACCTCTTTGTTGCCGGCGTTCCAAGGATGGCTGTGGGTATTATGATAGCCCTTGTGTTTTTCAGCATTGTTCAGGCAATTCTTTCCGCAACCAACATGAGCACCTTCCATCCCGCACCCTTTGGAATCCACATGTTAATATCAGGCGCAATTTTCGGCATTGGAATGGTTTTTGCCGGAGGCTGTGCATCCGGCTCTCTGTATAAAATCGGCGAAGGGAACGGCACCTCCATCCTTGCGGTAATTTTCGGGCTCTCTCTTGGGCAGTCAATATTTGTGGACACGGGAGGGGTTTTTAAGAAACTCCTCCCTCAATCATGGATAGATTCATCGGTTGCCAAGACATGGCCGGTTGGCGACAGGATAACGTCATGGTATGACACATATCTAACAGGTTATGTATGGGACCAGCCGCAATATACAATCGCCAAGCTTATATCCAATGGTCACCCGAGTACACTGGATTATTTCATAGGCAATTCTTTTATAAACGTCATAATACCTGCGACTATAATACTTGTTGTGATCTATTACTTCTATGTAAGAAAAGGCTTTATCAAAAA
>CAZHHV010000228.1:0-2007 GCA_964532335.1 uncultured Nitrospiraceae bacterium | reverse complement strand
TCCAGAAAGAGCCTGTTTCATCATCAAATAAAGTTACATTCACCATCCATTTCAATTTTGCAAGCGCCTTTCTTATCTTTCCTGCATTAGCCCCTGAGCATGCCGGATTTTGTCCCCATGCAAAGAACCCTTCAAATTTTCCCTTGAACATCTGATCAAAAAGCACAAGCCATGAGCCGTTTTGGCCTTCATCAAGCTTTGGAAGCCATTCATAACCAAAACCATTGGCAGCGGTCCCGTTTGTGCCCCATATCGCCTTCAGATAGCTTGTGATATATTTCCCTCTGTTTCCCCACCAGTTGACGCTCTTCGGATCCTTTGTCTTAGGCGTAAATTTTTCGATATAAGTCTTTAGGTCAGCAACAGCAGCGGTTGGCACAGGGAGATAACCGGGAAGTATGTGGAACAAGAGCCCATGGTCAGTAGATCCCTGAACATTTGATGCGCCCCTCAATGCATTGATACCGCCTCCAGCCATTCCCATATTGCCGAGGAGAAGCTGGATGATAGACATCGTCCTTATGTTCTGAGTTCCCACAGTATGCTGCGTCCAGCCCATTGCGTAAAGCTCTGTGCCGGCCCTGTTTGGTCTTCCTGTGGATGCATAGGTTTTATAGACCTCAACGAGTTTCTCCTTTGGCGTGCCGGTTATGCCTGCGACCTTATCAAGCGTATATCTGGAGTAATGTTTTCTCATAAGCTGGAATACGCAGTTCGGGTCTTTTAGAGTCATGTCTTTTTTCGGAAGTCCTTTTTCATCCATCTGAATCGACCATGTCTTTTTGTCATACTTCCTTGTCTTTTCATCATATCCTGAGAATATGCCGTTAAGCTCTCCGGGACCCTTAAACTCAGGATTTACAAGATATGATGCATTGGTATACTTAGTGACATATTCCTTGAAGTAGAGGTTATTTTTAATTATATAGTTGATCATGCCTCCAAGGAAAGCTATGTCAGTGCCTGAACGCATCGGAGCGTATATGTCTGCCTTTGAAGCTGTCCTTGTAAAGCGCGGGTCAACAACAATAAGCTTGGCGCCTCGCTGTTCCCTTGCCTTCATTATCCATTTCATTGATATAGGATGGTTCTCTGCGGGGTTTGCTCCCATTACAAGAATCACGTCTGCATTCTTGAAGTCAATCCAGTGATTTGTCATTGCGCCTCTCCCGAACGACTCTGCCAGAGCCGCTACAGTTGGAGAGTGTCATATTCGAGCCTGATGCTCTATGTAGACGAGTCCCCATGAACGGAGGAGTTTCTGAAGCATGTAACATTCTTCATTGTCAATATTTGCGCTTCCAATATGCGCTATACCGTCTGTTCTGTTTACGACAAAATCCTTCTCTACTTCTTTCTCCGTGCCGTCAGGCTGTTTTTCTTTAACCTTTGATTTTGAGGTAGTTTTAAAAGTCTTGTCGCGTGTAGCTTTTACTCTTTTTGCGATCTCGTCAAGCGTCCAGTCCCATTCAACCTCTTTCCATTCAGTTGCGCCCGCAGCCCGGTATCTCGGCTTTGTAAGACGAGCAGGATTATTGATTATCTGATAGAGCGATGCTCCTTTCGAGCAAAGGGTTCCCTCGCTGATTGGATGATCTGTGTCGCCTTCAGTGTTTATGACCTTTCCGTCTTTTGTGTGAACAATCATGCCGCATCCTACCGAGCAGTAAGGACAGATTGTCTTTGTCTCCTTCGCCCCTTTTGTTCGGAGTTCCAATTCCTTGGCTGCAGCCTCTTCAGGTGTAAGGCCGAGGCTTGCGGCTCCGGCAACTACAGCGGTGCCGCCCGAGAACTTTAAGAAATCACGTCTTGAAATAGCCATACATACCTCCCTTTCAAATAGACTGATTAGCTGATAAACAAAGAAACATTTCCCCCTTTTGTTATTAACAACGGCTTATTAACTTATTAAAACATATAACTTTACTTGCCTCTTGTCAAGATATTTTTTCCCTGCGAATTGACTCACAATAAATGTTACCGGAGTAAAGGATAAAAAGGAATCGT
>CAZHHV010000227.1:0-2060 GCA_964532335.1 uncultured Nitrospiraceae bacterium | reverse complement strand
CTTATGTGAGGCAACGATACGCCTTCATATAGATTTTTGATGAGGCAATTCGAAATCTTGACAGAAAGGAGGTTGTAGCTTAAGATTATGGGCAAGAGTGTCCTTCCTACTGCAACAAAAGGAAGGAACAACATCTAAGAATAATAAGGAGGAACAGTAATGAATGTGAAAGGAATGGCAAAGGCGCTATTAATTGTTATGAGCTTTCTTATGCTCTCGGTAACGAGCATTACAGCAGAAGAAGTCAATATCAATCTGAAACAGGATGCTACGATCAGAGACATCCTGTCAGCGCAAGCCGGCAAGCGGGTTGCGGTAAGGCTTGATTCAGGTGAAGAAATAGAAGGAACCATTGTTACAGTCGGAGACGGGCTGGTCCACATTGCAAAACTGTCCGGCAAGGACTTCTACGATGCGATTCTGCGTATCAACAGGATAAGCGCAGTAAGGATAAGGGTGCAGGACCGTTGAGTCTATGCTTGCTGCAATTCCCCGGACTAAACAGAAAATTGAAAAGGAGAGATTTTGAATGAAAGGGATTATGATGTTTTTTCCTGTGACATTTTTTTCCATGATGTTTTTCATGACACCGTTTGGCGCATTTGCCCTTGATCCGGGTTCGGCGAAGGGATCGCTCACGGTGAACGGCAAGGCCGTTCAAATCAACAATGGCTATGCCCTTCTTCACGACAATGCAGAGAAGGTGCTTGATAATCCGAAAGAGCTTCGCATCCTGCTTACTGACCGGGATGTTAATCAAAGCACCCTGCAGGGGCTTGTCTTCCTGGAGGTTGAGCAGATGGCAAAAGAAGGCAAGGTACAGGGGATATTACTCAAGTTGAACCCTGCCAATCCCAATAAATTTATTATAACGTACCTGTATCCCTGTGAATTTCTTAACACAAAGACCATCAGCACAACCGGTAAGGAAGCCTTCAAAAAATTCAAGATTGCAAATGGCCGAATCATCGGCGAGCTCGAAGACCGTGACACGAAGGTTGATGCTGATCCGAACTTTCTGAAATTCAATATTTCCGTAAAATTTGATGTCCCGATGTTCAACGAACCAGCTATAACCGCAGACCTTAAAGGCAAAGAGGCACAAAACAGTCCACAGGCAATTCTCCTGCGTAAAAAGGCTGACGCCGCGACGAAAGGTGATATAAATGCCCTGCAGAAGCTTTCAAGCGCCAGGGCCAACAAGATAGTTGAGACCTTTCTTTCCCATGCCGGACCCGAGGCTGTTTCCTATATAAAAGAGGGGGGCGCTGGAATGAAACAATTGGCCCAAAAGATAAGCCGTCTGGTGGTGCGCGGAGACCGTGCAGTGATACTATTCGATGGCAACCAATGGGCCAACTTTGTCAAAGAAGACGGTGAGTGGAAGTCTGATGATTAGCGATTCATCACCTCCCTGCTCCACTCCACAGGGCAGGAGGGGCAGTAAAGTAAATTATTATGTCTAGGGAATCTGAAAATAAAAGGAGAAAAGATGATAAACGTTATAATCGGCATCGGCAGCATTGCTTTTGTTTTGATTGCTTCAATGGCGTTTGCCGGCGACATAACCATCAAGGTAGGTGGCAAGGACGTGGTCTTGAAACACACATCAATTAATCATGAGATCAAGAAATCAGACATAGACAAAGGGGGCTGGGACAGCGCCGTCGAGTGTTCTTTCCTGTTCTACAGCCTGCTCGCGAAAGGCGATATCCAGGAGGCGTCAACGTTGGCTACAGACCCGACTAAAACTGCAGACATATGGACCAATTACAGGGAAAGACTCGGAATGGATGATTTCAAAAAGGAGATGCAAGGCTATTTTACTTCCGGGAACGTCATTCTCGCTGAACTTGTGCTCGGGGAAGATACTATGCTTGTGATCAAGACGGAGGATGGCACAATAGGCCAGCTGTACCAGAAAAAAGATGCTAAGTACTTTATGACCGGGATGCCCTTTTCGGATGCAGCAAAAACACTTGGCAAGGTGCTGACCATGATCCAGGATGGAAAGATAAAACTGTAAAGCGATTACACAGCTCAGCAAACGAGTTTGTTAA
>CAZHHV010000226.1:0-2094 GCA_964532335.1 uncultured Nitrospiraceae bacterium | reverse complement strand
CCTGAATTAACCATCCTCACCTTATCCATCGAGGGATATGCCTTAATAACAAGGTTTGCAAGTTCGATTTCAAGAGGGGTCGGAGCGCCATAGCTTGTTCCTCTTTCTATTGCTGATTTCAGAGCCTTAACTATTTTTGGATGGCTATGCCCGAGTATGAGCGGGCCCCAGGAAAGCACATAATCAATGTATGAATTGCCGTCTACATCATATATCTTAGAGCCCTTCGCCCTTTTGATGAAAATAGGATTTCCGCCGACAGCCTTAAACGCCCTCACAGGGCTGTTCACGCCGCCGGGGATTACAGCCTTTGCCTGATTAAAATATTTCTGAGATTTCCGATAGGTTTTCATCTTCTGAAAGTGCTCAAAGTCTATCACGAAAATATTTTATATGTCAAACATCTTCTGAATTATCACAGAGAGGCGATTATTTGACTTTACGCATTTTTTTTGGTTATTCTTCTGCATGTATTCAGGCACAAAATTACTTTTGATTGCAGGCATTTTTTTATTCACGCTTCTACTGAATATACCCTTCGGTTATCTCAGGGGAAAAACAAAGAGGTTTTCATTCAAATGGTTTCTTTATATACACCTTCCGATACCTTTTGTCCTGCTTGCAAGAATATTATCCAATATTGATATGATATACATACCTTTGTTTGTCTTAGCGGCAGTCATAGGCCAGATCTGGGGCGGAAAACTGGAGTTTAAATCTTGAAAGCCAATATCCTTGTAAGCCCGCGCAAGATAGAGATTCATGAGTTAAAAATTCCGGAACCTTCCCGTGGAGAAATCCTTGTAAAAATCAGGGCAGCTCTCACCTGCGGGACAGACCTCAAGGCTTTCAGCAGGGGCCACCATGTAATTCCAATGCCCGGAGTATTCGGACACGAATTCTCAGGAGTGATCGCGGCAACAGGCAAGGGAGTGAAAAAATTCAGAAAAGGCGACGAGATAATGGCAGTCCACAGCGCTCCTTGCTTTAAGTGCAGATATTGTAAAAGAGGGCTTTTTAATATCTGTGAAAATATCATGGAAACTAAAGTTCTCGGGGCCTTCGCAGAGTATATCCTGCTTCCGGAGCATATCGTGAAACAGAATGTATTCCGCAAACCTAAAAACCTGACATTTGAAGAGGCCGCATTCCTTGAGCCGCTGTCATGCGTCATACACGGAATGCAGGGATTGCAGATAAAAAAAGGCGACAGGGCCTTGATAATCGGCGCCGGGCCTATCGGGCTTCTCCATCTCCTTCTGCTTAAAAATAAAGGCGCTGATGTAATAATTTCAGGCTTTGAGAAAAAGCGGCTTGCGCTTGCAAAAAAACTCGGCGCCTCTCTAACAATTACTCCTGAAAATAATCCCCCCTCACCCCCTTTTAGCAAAGGGGAGATGGGGAGATTTTCTGAGAAAATAAAAACAGAGGCAGATAAGTTTACAAATGGATTAGGCGTTGATTATGTATTTGAGTGCACAGGACAGCCTGCTGTATGGCAGTCGGCAGTATATTATGTCAGAAGAGGCGGGACAGTTATTCTGTTCGGAGGCTGCAAGACAGGCACGACAGTGACTTATGACACAAGCAGGCTACACTACGATGAGATAACATTAAAGGGAGTATTCCACTTCACTCCTTCTGATGTTAAAGAGGCATATAACCTCCTGAAGAAAAAGAAGATACCGGTAGCGCGGCTCATATCAGGCAAATATCTTCTGGATGATACTGAAAAGGCGTTTCTAAAGCTTCTGGAAGGCGAAGGCATAAAGTATGCGATTATCCCATAGTCCGATAAATCAATGAAAGTTGCCATGCTTTATAATTTCAATGATATAAGACTTGAGGACGTGCCTATCCCTGCGATTGGGCCCAAAGATGCCCTCATTAGGACAAAAGCCTGCGGTATATGTTCCGGCGATGTGATGCCGTGGTATATAGAGAAAAAGGCTCCGCTTGTCATCGGGCATGAGCCCGCGGGCGAGATAGTGGAAACAGGCAAAGACGTTAGTTCATTTAAACCCAGTGACAGGGTTTTTACGCATCATCATGCGCCGTGTTTTACATGCAGGTTCTGCAGGCGCGGTGATTATG
>CAZHHV010000225.1:0-2195 GCA_964532335.1 uncultured Nitrospiraceae bacterium | reverse complement strand
AATTCCAAGAAGCATCTTTCTGATTGATTTTAATATAACATTCCTTTTGATATGCCTTCTGCGGATATCCAAAAGGCTGTATCTGGAGGTTTTCAAAAAAGATAACCGTTCTCAGTCAGCGTTGAAGACTCTTATTATCGGCGCTGGCAATACAGGTGAGATGATATTGAGAGATATGGTCAGACAGGGTTTTGCTGACTTTTATCCTGTTGCACTGCTCGATGATAATCCAACAAAGGTTGGAGCTTATATACATGGCATAAAGGTTTTTGGCACTACTGACGACTTAAAGAAGGCTATCATCGCATATAGTGCAGAGGCGGTCATTATTGCTATCCCATCATTGAATCACAAGGTTCTCATGAATATTTACAGTCTGGCAAAAGAGAATAAGATAGGTACTGTCAAGATTGTCCCAAGAATCTATGATTTTCATAAACCTGATATAGATCTAAAGAATCTTGAAGATATACACATTGAAGACCTTATAGGACGGCAGGCAGTAGAAGTAAATTATGACGAAATAGAAAGATTTTTAAGAAATGCATGCGTTCTTATTACAGGGGCAGGCGGTTCCATAGGTTCTGAGATAGCAATGCAGGTGTGTGCCTTTCAGCCGCAGAAAGTAATTCTCTTTGATGCAGATTAGACAGATCTCCACAATATGCATTTGAAATTGATGAGAGTCTTTCCTCAGCTGAAGGAAAAGCTCTTTTTTGTAACAGGGGATATCAGAGATGAACAAAGGATTGATGAAGTTTTCAGCGCTTTCCATCCCCTGATTGTATTTCACGCAGCTGCCTACAAGCATGTGCCTATGATGGAATGTAATCCTAAGGAGGCTGTGAAGGTTAACATGTTCGGCACATATCTGCTTGCAAGGGCTTCGGTTAAATATGGTGTTAAAAAATTTATTATGATTTCCACAGATAAAGCAGTAATGCCGACAAGCGTCATGGGCGCTACAAAAAGGATGGCTGAATATATCTGCAAAGCATTCAATGGCAGCAGCGGGAATACCGAATTCATATCAGTAAGGTTTGGCAATGTCCTTGGCAGCAGGGGAAGTGTTTTTCCTCTGTTCCTCGATCAATTGAAATACGGCGGTCCGCTCACAGTGACTCACAGGGATATGCGGAGATATTTCATGACGGTGCCTGAAGCAGTTTCTCTTGTGCTGCAGGCGTCTGTTATAGGGAAGGCTGGAGATGTCCTTGTGCTTGATATGGGAGAGCCGGTAAAGATTGTTGAACTGGCTGAGGAGTTGATAAGGATTCACGGGATGGAACCATATAAGGATGTGGATATAGAGTTTATAGGTTTAAGACCAGGAGAAAAACTTTTTGAGGAGATGCTCACAGCGGAAGAAGGCACTGTTGCAAGCAAACATGAGAGAATATTTATAGCAAAAAACAGCGAGAAGTATTCCATGGAGGCGATAGAGAATATACTGAAGGAATTTGATGCGGCAATAAAGGAATCTCCTGTTGTGGATAGCCGCCGTGTCAGAGATTTACTCAAGGAATATGTAAGACATTTTAATTAGAATTAATGATTTCCAGCCAGTGGTTTAAAACACCCGTTCTGAGATTTGTTTTTACAGTCTCCATTAGTTTAATCCTGCCTTCAATGCCTCATCCTTCCTATAAATCCCTTTAACATCTATAAGGGATGCATTGCTGTTGCACAGACCTTTAAGATATTTCATTGAATAATCGGTGTATGCCATGTGTTTTACAGCAACAATTATTCCGTCAAACGGGCGTTTCTCTTCAGGGGTTTGCATGAGCCTGATGCCGTATTCTGCTGAGACATCCTTATGGCTGGCATGAGGGTCATGAACATACGGCTCAACGCCGTATTCCTTCAGTTCATTATATATATCTATTACACGCGTGTTTCTTATGTCTTTCACATTATCTTTGCATGTCAATCCAAGGATGAGGATTTTGCTGCCTTTCACCGCCTTATTTGATTTTATGAGATGTTTTATCGCCTGCTCTGCAATATATTTCCCCATGCTGTCATTGATGCGCCTTCCTGACAGGATTACCTCTGGATGATAACCGATAGACTGTGCCTTGAAAGTCAGATAATACGGATCAACACCTATGCAATGGCCGCCTACGAGCCCGGGCTCAAACCTTAGAAAATTCCATTTTGTTGATGCGGCATCCAGAACATCTCTGGTGTCC
>CAZHHV010000224.1:0-2220 GCA_964532335.1 uncultured Nitrospiraceae bacterium | reverse complement strand
GCAGCAGCATAAGACAACTATCGAAGTTGCAGGGGAAATCCTCGGCAGGGAATTTAGTGAGCTTATTGAAATGTTTGATAAGATGAGAAAGAAGAGAAATCAGTTCACTTACGACCCAATGCTGCCCTTGAGTTTGACGGAAGCTAAAACCGCTCTGAAAACAGCGGATGATTTTTATAAGAGGGTAAGGAATTTTCTGGATAAGAAATATCCCCAGCTTAAATTGTTTGAATAACCCCCTCTGCCCCCACAATAGAGCAATAGTTCCATAGTGCAGAAGTCAGAAGACTGGTCTCAACGGGCGACTCTTCGCTGACGCTGTGAGAAGCTCGGAAGACTACAAAGGGATTCTCTACGAGTCGTAGACTAAAGTTTAAAGGGAAGGGGAGATACGGTTTCAGATAGTATTATTCGCTGTAAACAACAATGCCTGTTTCCAATATCTCTCTCGCAAACCCCTTCTTATCCCTGAGCTGTTTAGGGGTAAGCCCGATCGGTTCGATGGGTTCGCCAAATTTATGATGGGCTTTGCTTAAAAGTAACTGGCGCTCGAAAATATCTAATTTTTGAAATGTCGGAGATACAACTGCAAGGTCTATATCGCTATATTCTTTCGGCTTTCCTTTTGCATAAGAGCCGTATAATACGACCTGCGAAACCTCCACTCCAAGCTGTCTGAGTTTGTTGATATACCTGTCTATGATATTTTCAATCTCTTGTCTTTTTTTAACCACTTTATCATCTCCTTGGTCTTTTTAAGGTAATCCGCTACTTTTTTCCGTTTAAATGCCTTGACCATTTCGTCAATATCCTCAGGGTATCTTGTAACGATACTCAGATCATTCAGTGATTCCAGTCAGTAATTTTTCTACAGACAAATGGCACATAAAAAGAACATAAATATATCTGCCTGTTTTGAGCATATGCTCGGCTGTCTTCAAATCATACTGAGAAGACTTAATCCAGTTTGCTACTTGTTTATTCATTGATATCCCTTTAAGCTGTCCTATTATAACACCAAAAGATTAAAACGCCCAACAATAGCCGCCCCAAAATTCGCCGGCAGCAACAATAGCGCAGCTCGCCACAGCGAGTCACTCCGTGAAAGAACGGAAGCGATGGCTTGATTCAGGTATAATAAACCGAACAAGATATGAAAAAGCCATTGCAGAGTAAAACAAAAATCGCACCATATATTACACCTCAGGGGCAAAAGCGTTTAAGCGGGGAGCTGTCATATCTGTGGAAGGTTAAGCGCCCCCAGGTTACTCGGGCTGTTGCTGAAGCTGCTGCCATGGGGGATCGTTCTGAGAATGCAGAGTATATTTATGGTAAAAAGCAGTTAAGGCAGATTGATTCACGTATCCGTTTTCTTGCAAAGAGATTGAGCGAGTTGATTGTAGTGGACAGGATACCAAAAGACACTTCAAAGGTATTTTTTGGCGCATGGGTTGAAATTGAGGATACAGATGGGAACGTGAACCGGTATCGTATTGTAGGTCCTGATGAATTTGATCCTGAGAAGGATTTTATAAGTATTGATTCACCTATGGCTAAAGCATTGTTAAGCAGGACAGAGGGAGACGAAGTTGTTGTGAGAAGACCTAATGGTAATGCTGTTTTTGTTGTGACATCCATACGTTACCACAGCGCCAAAAAGAGCAAAAGTTCAAGGGTGCAATAGCGCTGAAGGACGGCGCGGTTGTTATTATCTTTACTAACTGTTCGGGGATGTGTTAATCTGACAGCAGAATTTTAGAAGTTTTTGCAGTTGATGAGGCCACAAAGACTTTTATCTTTGTGGTTTTTTTGTTGTGACCTTCTGAGATTTGAGTTTAAAAAAAGGAGGTAAAAGAAATGGCTAATGGAACAGTAAAGTGGTTCAATGATTCAAAGGGTTTTGGCTTTATCACAAGCGAAGACGGCACTGATGTTTTTGTCCACCATACGTCAATCCAAGGCAATGGATTTAAATCCCTTGCTGAAGGTGATAAGGTCAGCTTTGATATTGAAAAAGGCCCGAAAGGCCCCAAGGCAATCAATGTAGTTAAACTGTAATTAGATGGAAAAGGCTCCCTCAGCCTGAGGGAGCCTTTTCATTTATTTCTTTCCTTATTCAAAATCACATTAACATATTTTAACATGAATTAATAAGCGGGCAGATGCCTGCGAATTGACTCACAATAAATGTTACCGGAGTAAAGGATAAAAAGGAATCGT
>CAZHHV010000223.1:0-2241 GCA_964532335.1 uncultured Nitrospiraceae bacterium | reverse complement strand
GTTATCTTCGTAATCGGCTCCAACACAAAAGAAACTCATCCTGTTATCGCAAACAGGATGTTGAAAGCTCTGCGCAAGGGAACAAAACTCATAGTGGCAGACCCGAGGAAAGTTCCGCTGGTCAGATCCTCAGAGATATTCCTAAGGCTGAAACCGGGCACTGATGTAGCCCTCTTAAACGGAATGGCGCACATCATATTAAAAGAAGGACTGCATAACGATGAATTCATCAATGAAAGAACAGAAGGTTTTGAGGAATGGAAAAAGTCGGTAGAGACCTTCACGCCTCATAATGCCTCAAAGATAACAGGAATTCCTGAGGAAGAGATGATAAAGGCTGCGAAGCTTTATGGAGGCTCAAGAAAGGCAGGGATATTCTACACGATGGGCATTACCCAGCACACTCATGGGACAGACAATGTAAATGCGATAGCAAATCTTGCCCTTCTTACAGGCAATATAGGAAGGGAATTTACCGGTATAAATCCATTGAGAGGACAGAATAATGTGCAGGGTGCTTGCGATGCCGGTTGTCTCCCTAATGTATATCCCGGCTATCAGAGGGTTGAGATGCCGATGGTCAAGAAAAAATTTGAGGATGCATGGAAAGTCCCGCTTTCCGATAAAGAGGGGCTGAAATCAACAGAGATGGTAGAATCAGCCTTCAAAGGCAAACTCAAGGCGCTCTATATACTCGGCGAAAACCCGATGCTCACAGACCCGAATATTGAACATACACGCAAGGCGCTCAAGAAACTTGAGTTCATTGTGGTTCAGGATATATTCCTTACAGAGACAGCTGCGCTCGCAGATGTAGTCCTGCCTGCGACCTGCTTTGCTGAAAAGAACGGCACTTTCATAAATACAGAGAGAAAAGTCCAGCTCGTAAGAAAAGCTGTCGAGCCGCCCGGAGACGCAAAAGAGGACTCATGGATAATTGCTGAATTATCCGGCAGAACAGGATACCCCATGAAATACTCTTCTGCGGAAGAGATATCTGAAGAACTCGGCAGTGTATGGCCCGCTCTTTCAGGCATATCCTACAGCAGGATACGCACCAACGGAATCCACTGGCCGTGTCCCACAAAAGACCATCCAGGCACAGAATATCTATACAAGGCAGGGTTTCCGAGAGGCAAAGTATCATTCACTCCGGTAAAATATCTGTCACCTGCAGAGGGCACAGACAGTGATTATCCTTTCATACTCACGACAGGCAGGAACCTTTTTCAGTATCATGGCGGTTCAATGACGAGGAGAGTTGCGCCTATTGAAAAGCACGCAGGCGAGCCTTATGTTGAAATAAACACTGAGGATGCAAAAAAAGCCGGAATAAAAGACGGTGAAAAAATAAAGGTCAGTTCAAGGAGAGGGCAGATTGAGATAAAGGCGCGGGTAACCGACAGGGTTTCAAGCGGCGTTCTTTTTATCCCTATGCATTATAGGGAAGCCGCTGCCAATGTAATAACCAATGATGCGCTTGACCCGCACGCAAAAACACCTGAACTCAAGGTGTGCGCTGTTAAGATAGAGAAATAAGAAAGGAGGGGTTATGGTAAACATCAGCGAACTCAAAAAACAGATTCTTTTTGAAGACATCAGCAACTCCGAACTTGAAAAGTTAGCGAAAGTCATAAAAGAAGTCTCATTAAAAAAAGGAGAGTTTCTTTTTAAGGAAGGCGAGGATACAAAGGGCATTTATATGATTTGTTCCGGCAAAATTGAAATCAACAAGGTTACTCCTGACGGCTGGAAACAGACCCTTGCAGTTCTGACAGCGGGTGGTTTCTTTGGAGAGCTTTCGATTATTGAGCATCGCAGGCATGAGGCCAACGCGGTTGCCATCGAAGGCGCAGAACTGTTAAAACTCCCCAAAGAGGAGTTTGAAAAACTTGAAAAAGAAAATATCGCCATAACATCTCAGATACTTAAGAAACTCGTGTTGGTCATGAGCAAAAATCTCAGACGTATGAATGAAAAGTTTCTGAATGCATTGATTAATTACTAAAGTGTCAGTATTAAGTGTCAGTGTCAGTTTTCTGAATCTGTTCACTGGCACGGTTCACTGACACTGAACACAGACACTAATTACTAAATTAAGGAGGACTTTAACAATGCCATTTGATGCAACGAAGTTAGCTGACTGGCAGATTTCTGAAGAAGCGGAAAAGAAAATGCCCACGCCGGAAGAGTGGCGCGAGAAATTGGGTCTGCACAAGGACGAGATGCTGCCCATGGGCC
>CAZHHV010000222.1:0-2281 GCA_964532335.1 uncultured Nitrospiraceae bacterium | reverse complement strand
ATTCCGACTTGTTCGGAATCCTTCTGAAAGATTCTGGACAAGCCAGAATGACAGAAAATGAGGTAACCCTGTAGAAAAACTACAGGGAGAAGTAATCTTAAACTTTGTTCTTCAATAATTTCTTTGCTTTCTCAATTATATTTTCTGTTGTAAATCCAAACTTCTCAAGCACTATCTCTCCGGGCGCTGACGCGCCGAAACGGTCAACCCCTACTATCACTCCATCCATTCCCACATACTTATGCCAGCCGTGAGTTGCGCCTGCTTCTATAGCCACCCTCTTCCTGACTTGCGGCGGAAGCACTGCGTCTTTGTATTCTTTTGGCTGCCTTTCAAATAACTCCCACGAAGGCATACTCACAACACGCACATCAATATACTCGGCATTGAGTTTTTCATATGCGGCAAGCGCAACATGAACCTCCGAACCTGTTGCTATTAAGATAATCTCCGGCATGCATGAAGAACAATCCGCAATAACATATGCGCCCATAGCCAGTTCCGAAGCTGATTTGTATTTTTGCCTGTCAATCACAGGGACTTTCTGCCTTGTTAAAATCAGTGCAACCGGACCATCCCTGTGAGCGATTGCGATCTTCCACGCCTCTACAGCTTCATTGGCATCGGCAGGCCTTATAACTGTAAGATTCGGCATAGCGCGCAGGCTTGCAAGCTGTTCCACAGGCTGGTGGGTCGGCCCATCCTCTCCAAGTGCTATGGAGTCATGAGTAAAGATATAGATGACATGCAGCCTCATTAATGCAGCAAGCCTGATGGCAGGCCTCATATAATCTGAAAATATTAAAAAAGTGCTTGCAAAAGGAATCAGTCCTCCATAAAGCGCCATGCCGTTTGATATTGCTCCCATTGCATGTTCGCGCACGCCATATGCAATGTTTGCGCCCCCGTATCCCCATTCACCTGTTGCTGCGCCCTGAATATTTTTGACCCCTGAATCAGGAAACTGGAAATTGCCTTTTCCTTTAAGCTCGGTATTAGTTGAAGGATTTAAGTCAGCAGAGCCGCCTATCAAAAAAGGGATATGATTCGCAATTTCGTTCATTACTTTTCCTGAAGCAGCGCGTGTAGCAATGCCCTTCGGGTCAGGGGGGAAAACAGGGATGTCCTTATCCCAAGTATCAGGGAATTTAAAATTCATCATATTATCCCACTCAGATGCAAGCTCAGGATATGTTTTCCCATACGAATTAAATTTCGCATTCCATTCTGATTCAAACCTCGAGCCTTTATCTATTGCCTTTCTGAATTGTGCAAGAGCTTCTTCAGGAATATAAAATTTTGGTTCCAAGGGCCAGCCGAGGTTCTTCTTTGTGGCTGTCACCTCATCATGTCCAAGCGGAGAGCCGTGCACTTCAAAGGTATCCTGTTTATGAGGGCTTCCATAGCCTATGTGCGTCTTTACTGATATCAAGGACGGACGTTCTGTTTCTTCCTGTGCCTTTTTTACTGCGCTTGAGACAGCTTCTATGTCATTGCCTTCTTCAACATTCTGAACATGCCATCCGTATGCCTCAAACCTCTTGCATACGTCCTCAGTAAAGGTAAGTTTTGTCTCTCCCGATAGAGAAATGTGGTTATTGTCATAGAGATATATCATCTTCCCAAGCTTAAAGTGCCCTGCAAGCGACGCTGCTTCTGAGGCAATTCCCTCCATCAGATCTCCGTCGCTAACTATCGCATATGTGAAGTGATTTACTATCTCATGTCCCGGTTGATTAAACTTTGCCGCAAAAAATCTTTCGGCAATTGCCATTCCTACAGCCATTCCGAATCCCTGCCCCAGAGGGCCTGTTGTGCATTCAACTCCAGGCGTATCTCCATATTCAATATGCCCTGGCGTCTTGCTTCCCCATTGCCTAAATCTCTTAATTTCTTCAATGGGCAAATCGTATCCGGTTAAATGCAGAAGCGAATAAAGAAGGGCAGAGCCGTGACCCGCGGAAAGTACAAACCTATCCCTGTCATGCCATTTTGGATTTTCAGGATTATGTTTAAGAAACCTTGTCCAGAGAACATACGCCATAGGAGCCGCGCCCATTGGCATTCCGGGATGGCCTGAATTGGCTTCTTCCACCATATCAACAGAAAGCATCCTGATAGTGTTAATGCATAACTCATCAATATTCATAAAAACAGTCCTTTCATTTACAATCTTATAACAATTCATATTATCAAATTATAAGAAAAAGAGACAGGATTTTGGAGATTTGGCTCCCGGGGAGGGATTCGAACCCCCGACAGGGTGGTTAACAGCCACCTG
>CAZHHV010000221.1:0-2283 GCA_964532335.1 uncultured Nitrospiraceae bacterium | reverse complement strand
ATAAAAAGGGGATCCTTGAGAAAGGCCTGGATTTTATCCTTAAGCCTGTCTCGCCAAAGGAGCTTTTAAAAAAGGTGCGGGAGATGCTGGATAAGTAGGTTGTGTATGCTTATAATATATCTGCATGAATGTCAGGGTTGATGAAGAATTATGCATTGGCTGCGGAAACTGCGAGGATATATGCCCTGCAGTGTTTCATCTGGATGAGATATCAGGCAAGTCAGAGGTGATTGACCCTGAGGCATGCGAGTTTGTCGGCTGCTGCGAGGCAGCAGAAGAAAATTGTCCTGTTGAGGCGATTAGTCTGGAAGAATGATTTTTATAACTTACTTTCTGCGCCATATAATTGTTATGCGCCGAAATAATGCGGAGGATAAAATATGGAACGAATGAAGATTGTATTGTGCGGCATGGTAATGGTCTTCATTTTGAGTGGTTGTGCCACAACCGGAGGTAAAACCACTCAAGACAAACGCCAGTCTATTCTCTCTATGAAAAATGATGTTCTGACTGAGCTTTATAAAATACACCCTAAGGCAAGAGCAGAGATTGCAGCGGCGCCGGGTTATGCAGTTTTCAGCAACGTCAACATCAATATAATTTTCGCCAGCTTCGGTGGCGGCTATGGCGTTGTTCACGACAACAAAACCGGCAGTCCCGTTTTTATGAAAATGGGAGAGGTCGGTATCGGGTTAGGGCTTGGCGTTAAGGATTTTCGCGCTGTATTTATTTTCCATGACAGGGCAACCCTGACAAAGTTCGTCAACAGCGGTTGGGAATTCGGCGGTCATGCCGATGCAGCGGCTAAAGCCAGTGACAAAGGCGCAGCCGTAGGAGGCGAAGCCTTGATTGATGGCATAACCATTTATCAGTTAACGAAAAGCGGGCTAGCGCTTCAGGCTACGGTTAAAGGAACCAAGTACTGGAAAGATGACGAGTTGAATTGAACAATCTCAGCGCCTCCTTTTTTTAAATCAACCCGTAATCCTTCAATGCCTTTTTCAGCTTATCTTTATTTGCATCTGACATCTCACAGAGCGGAAGCCTGAATTCCTCTTTTATCTTCCCCATCATCGCAAGCGCTGTCTTAGCGGGTATTGGGTTTGTCTCTATGAACATTGAGGCATTCAGAGGCTCTAATTTATAATGCAGCTTTTTCGCTTTCGCTATGTCTCCTTTTTCCCATGCAGCGCACATATCGGAAACATCCTTCGGAGCCACATTCGCAGAAACAGAGATTACGCCTTTTCCGCCGAGCGCAAGGAGTGTGAGTGTTGTAAAATCGTCGCCTGAAATGACCGATATCCTATCTCTGCACAGCCTTATAACCTCGCTTACCTGTTTCATGTCTCCGGTTGCCTCTTTTATGGCAGCTATGTTTTTAATCTCTGCAAGGCGCGCAACTGTTGAAGGCAGGATATTGGACGCAGTCCTTCCGGGAACATTGTAAAGGACAATCGGAATATCAACAGCCTTTGCCACTTCTTTATAATGCCTGTAGATGCCTTCCTGTGTGGGCTTGTTGTAATAAGGAGAAACAAGGAGCGCTGCATCAGCGCCAACCTTCTCTGCTTTCTTTGTTATCATTATTGTTTCATCAGTGGCGTTTGCTCCTGTCCCGGCTATTACAGGGATGCGTTTATTCACTGTCTTGACTGTTATCTCTATTACCCTTATATGTTCGTCATAATCAAGGGTTGCGGACTCTCCGGTAGTTCCGCACGGCACAATGGCATTTGTCCCCTGCTTTATATGCCATTCTATTAAATTGCATAAAGCCTTTTCATCAACCTTGCCTTTTTTAAAAGGCGTGACTATCGCAACTGTTGAGCCCTTAAACATAATTTCCCCCTATAATTTAATATCTATCTGCCCTGTAAATACTTCCTCTGCCGGGCCTGTCATATAAACATGATTATTTCTTGCCCATTCAATAAGTAAATCTCCACCTGTGAGATGCACCGTAACATTTTTCTTTGTGAGCCCTTTAAGGCTGGATGCAACAGCAGCAGCAGATGCCCCTGTGCCGCATGCCTTTGTCTCTCGGGCGACTCTTTCCCACACTCTCATTTTTATCTCTGAGGGATTTAATATTTCTATGAATTCCACGTTAGCTCTTTTAGGGAAAATCTCATGCATTTCAAGCAAAGGCCCGTAATAAGTTACAGGGAAAGCCATAATGTTGTCAACAACTATTACAGCATGAGGATTGCCCATAGAAACACAGGTTATTTTGAACTCCCTGTCCTCAATTTTTAAGGGGTAGTCAATAAGTAGTTTAGA
>CAZHHV010000220.1:0-2296 GCA_964532335.1 uncultured Nitrospiraceae bacterium | reverse complement strand
AAGGCAGAAGAGATGCACAAAGTGCGGTGAATGCATAAAGGTATGCCCTGAAGGCGCGATTATAATTGTTGACGTAAAAAGCAAAGAGCCAGTCGGCGTGTGATGCGTTTATAGAGTTATAGCGTAGAGCGCTTAAGTTAAAACGCTATAACTCTATAACGCTACAACGCTATAACTAATAAATGGAGGACTAAATGGCAAACATGGTAAAACTTACGATAGACGGCAAGGAGATTCAGGCTCCTGAGGGCTCCAATCTCATTGATGCCGCTGAGACCGCAGGGATTCATATTCCCAATCTATGCTACTTAAAAGGCATGCCCGGCATCGGAGCTTGCAGGCTCTGCCTTGTAGAGATAGAAGGAGCAAAGGCGCCGGTGATTGCATGCAATACAAAGGTTAAAGAAGGCATAGTTGTAAATACAAAGTCAGAAAAAATTCAGGAGACAAGAAAGTTTGTCATTGACCTTATCCTCTCTATGCATCCGCTGGATTGCATGACATGCACAAAGGCGGGCGTCTGCAACCTTCAGCAATATGCTTACGACTTTGAACTTAAGGAATCCACTTTTACAAGAAAGAAATTTGGATTTTCTATAGACGAGGGGAATCCGTTCATAAAGCGCGACCCTGACTACTGTATCCTATGCGGCAAATGCGTCCGTGTATGCAGGCATCAGGGGACAAATGTTCTTGACTTCATGGGCCGCGGCGTAGGCGCAAAGGTAATAACAGCAACTGATAAGCCGCTTCAGGAATCTTCATGCACATTCTGCGGAAGCTGTGTTGATGCCTGCCCTGTCAATGCCCTGCTTGAGGCTGACAGGTGGAGAAAAGGAAGAGAATGGGAATACGAAAAAACAAGATCTGTATGCCTCTTATGCGGAAACGGCTGCGACATATCAGTAAGCACAAAAGAAGGCAGAGTCGCAAAGATAAACTCGGGCGGAGCTGATGGCTCTGTTGAAAAATATATCTGCGCCTACGGCAGGTTTGGATTCGATTGTATAGAGGCAGAGACAAGGATAACAGCTCCGATGAAAAAAGTCGGCAATGAACTGAAAGAGACAACATGGGAAGACGCAATAAACATAGTTGCCGGGAAACTAAAAACAGCCAGTACATCTACAGGCTTTATAAGCACGGCAGGAATCATGAATGAGGATGCGCTTGTCCTTAAACAGCTTGCAGCAGTTGTGAAGTCAAAGAACTTAGATACAACAGCAAGCCTTTATTCTGACGCCGATTCCCTTAAAAACGAGAGCGCTGACATTGATTCAGCAGACCTCATACTGCTTGCAGGGCTTAACCCAAGCCAGTGGACAAGAGTTCTGCCTGCGCTTGATGCAGCAATAAGAAGGAGAGTGAATTCAGGCGCAAAGCTTATCGTGGTAAATTCAGGCGATACAAACATATCAGCAGTTGCAGCATTAAGCATCAAAGGCGATGAGGCAAAGATACTCTCCGAGATTGCACAGGGTGTTATCTCAAAAGGCGCAAAGGTTCCAAAAGAAATGGTTCATGCGCTCGCATCTATTGATCCTTCAGATGATGCGATAAAAGGCACAGAGCTATTTATGGCAGCGAATAACCCGCTGATATTTTCCTCCCCTGCCCTCTACGATGCATCTGCAAACCTTTCATTGATAAAAGGGACAGCAGTTGCAGTTCCTATTGAGAGCAATGCAAAGGGTGTTGTGATAATGGGTATTGAGGGAGATGGGAAATCCTATAAAGAAATGGCTGATGAGGGGATGAAGGTTCTTTATGCAATCGGTGAGCTTCCTTTGAATAAAAGACCAAAGACTGATTTTCTCATTGTCCAGAATTCTCACTTAACAGAGCTTGCAAAGCAGGCTGACATGGTGCTCCCGTCAGCGGCATTCCTTGAGGCCTCAGGGACTATGATAGATTATATGGGAAGACTTAAATGTCTTTGCAAGGCGATAGAGCCGGCAGGAAGCGCAAAAGTTCACAGAGAAATCTTCATTCAGGTTGCAGATGCGCTTGGCAAGGCAATAAAAGAACCAAAAGACTCGGACGTCAAGAAGGCATTAAAGACAAAACCAAAGGTTTCGCTTAAGCCTTTTAAGAAAAAAGAAGGCTTGGATGTGAATCCTCAGGAGATGATAGAGTCCATCAATGCCTCTGTAATCAACGGCTCAAGGCTTCTCTGGCTCAAAGAGTCTGAAAAGGCAATGGCAGGAGTGTAGATAACTAATTGACTCTAAAGGGCGGTCGCTCCCAGTTGACTCATAATAAAATGTTACCGAAGGCTCGCTGACTCAACGTGTTT
>CAZHHV010000219.1:0-2325 GCA_964532335.1 uncultured Nitrospiraceae bacterium | reverse complement strand
TATTTAATTTATTTACTTGAAGGTGCTTTTGTTTATCAAATTTTCCCAAATGTGGATAAATAGTACGCAAATTTGATATTTTTTCAGTTATATCCAATACAATATTTTCATCTTCATGGTTTATTACGGCAAAACAGGGAATAGGTAACATTATGTAAAAGGTAGCAACAATCAATATGAAAAATATATTTACTATTTTATTTTTTCTCATAACAATGGATATCCGAACCTTCCTCCTTTCCGATAATTTAGAAAACTATAGCACAAAACTAAATATTAATGAAGTTTAAAAAAGCAATAAAATCAACATGTCGACTTTTGTGGCATTTCGCCTTTTGCGGTAATATGGACTAAAAGCGAAGTTCGTATATCATGGGGCAATTGTCTCCGCTGATTTCTTTTTGGTGAAACACGCGGGCTATGTCGATGTCTAACTATTGCGACTTTCTGTGAGAAATTCGAAGTAGCAACTCACTCCTGTTTGAAACTTTGCTGGTGTAAGTCATAACCTTGAATGAGAATTGGTGATTACGCCCTTGGATGATGCTCTGTATATACCTTCTTGATTCTGTCGGTTGAGACCTTTGTATATATCTGCGTTGTGGATATGTCCGAATGGCCGAGTATCTTCTGAACAGAGCGCAAATCTGCCCCGCCTTCAAGGCATTTTTAAGCTTGGGATGCTGTGGATAAGTGTTAATTCTCTATCTTATGAGACGAAATTATTTTTTCTAATTTTCCCTTTAGCGCTGGCAGGTCTTCCTGAACCACATCCCATACAATTTCAAAATTAACAGTGTCATACGCATGGATAATCCGGTTTCTCATTCCAATTATCTTTCTCCATTCTATTTCCTCATGTTTTTTCATGAAAGGAGCCGTCAGCTTTGATGACGCTTCGCCTATTATCTCAAGATTTCTGACAACTGCGTCCATCAACAATTCATTTTTTATAAAATCGTTTTTGCTGACGTTTTTGCAAAATTTGTTAATTTTCTTTATTGCAGAAAGGATATCATCAACATAAACAAGATTGTCTTTTCTGAGTTTTTTCACAGTATTGCAGTCAGGTCTCTTTCAATGTAAGGTTTGAGTCGTGGTTTTATTGATTGAAGTATTACAATGTCAATATTCTTGCCGATCTCGTCTTCCAGTTCCTGCTCTACTCCCACCAGATCGAGCAGTGAAAATTTCCCCTTTGGAGGCTCAATGGCTATGTCTATGTCGTGGTATTGTTCCCTTCTGGCAAAGCTGCCAAATAGATAAGCTTCTTTTATTCCGTGCTCATTTAATACTTTTTTAATTGTCTTGATGACCTGTTCCCGCCTCATGGCTTCACCTCATTTTTTATACTTAAAGTTATCATAAAACTTTTAATTTAGCAAACAAACAATGCTGCTGCTGATACCTAATGTTGGATAAGAATCAACAATTACGCTCTTGGATGATGCTCGGTATATACCTTCTTGATTCTGTCGGTTGAGACCTTTGTATATATCTGCGTTGTGGATATGTCCGAATGGCCGAGCATCTTTTGGACAGAGCGCAAATCCGCTCCGCCTTCAAGCAGGTGTGTTGCAAAAGAATGCCTCAAAGTATGAGGCGAGAGGTTGATGCCAATCTGTTTTCCGTATTTCTTAATCGTCTGCCAGAAACGCTGCCTTGTCATTGCGCTGCCCCTGTTTGTGACAAAGAGATAGTCAGACTGTTTTTTCTTTAAGATGGCAGGCCTGAGTTCTTTTGTATATTTTTTAATTTTATCCAGAGCCCTTGAGTTTATCGGGACAAGCCTTTCCTTTGAGCCCTTGCCCATAATTCTCAGAAAGCCGGCTTCAAGGTTTAAATTATTAAGCTTAAGAGAAACAAGTTCGCTGACACGGAGCCCCGAAGAATAAAGAATCTCCAGCATTGCCGTATCCCTCAAAAATGTGGCGCTGCCAGTCTTGCTGTCAAGGAGTGATATGACGTCTTCAAGGCTTAGAGCCTTTGGAAGTCTTTCCCACTTCTTGGGTGTCTGAAGATTTTCCGAGGGGTCTTCTTTAATGATCTTTTCTATTATCATATATCTGCAAATGCCGCGTATGGAGGATATAAATCTGCAAATACTGGTAGTTGAATATCCTTTGTCCTTCACATCATTCAGGAAATCTAAGATATCGGCTTTTGAGAATGAGTCAAGCCCCTTGCTTTTTGAAGTCAGAAGTTTTTGAAACAGCCCAATGTCTCTCGAATACGCCTCAACCGTGTTTTGAGACAGCCCTCTTTCCACGGACAGGTAGATAAGGAAATCTTTTAATATCTTCACAAACACTGTCCCTCTGATTT
>CAZHHV010000218.1:0-2342 GCA_964532335.1 uncultured Nitrospiraceae bacterium | reverse complement strand
CATGAGGACAGATATACTGACATGCAGTCTTATCCTGAGCCTTACAACCGTCACACTTTTCTGTAATTACAAAACTTGGCATTTTTACCTCCTTCAGTGATATTGTTTTTTAATACAAAATCGGCTTTAGCTTAAAGCCGTGAATCTCTAACTATGTTCCTTCACCCCCTCTCACAATAGCTTTTAGCTGTCAGCTGTTAGCTGAAAGCTGATTGCTTTTTTATGCGCCTTCAGAATATTTATGAGTCTTTATCTCAACCTTTTCGGTTAAGCCTTCATAGTATTTTCTTAAGATGGTTAAAACCTCCGGACGGCTGAAGTGATCTGGCACTTCCAGATTCTCCGAGAGCATCTTTCTCAGTTTTGTGCCGCTTAGCATCATCCTGTCCTCTTTGCTGTGAGGGCATGTTCTCATTGAAGCCATGCCATCGCATTTTGTGCAGTAGAATGTCCAGTCAATCTTCAATGGTTTTGTCTCAAGCGCATCTTTTGGTATCTCATCAAATATCTTCTGCGCGTCAAACGGGCCATAATATTCGCCTACTCCTGCATGGTCACGACCGATAATCATATGGCTGCAACCATAGTTCTGCCTGAAGAGCGCATGAAGCAGCGCTTCGCGCGGCCCGGCATACCTCATATCAAGCGGATAACCTGCCTGTATGCTTGTATCCTTGACAAAATAAAGCTCTGTCAGTTTATTAATCGCCTCAACCCTTACCTCTGCCGGTATGTCGCCCTCCTTCAGTTTTCCGAGAAGCTGATGGATTAAAACACCGTCACAGGTCTCAATGGCTATCTTTGCCAGATATTCATGAGAACGGTGCATCGGGTTTCTCAACTGAAGCGCCGCAACCTTATTCCACCCTTTTTCTTCGAATATCTTTCTTGTTTCAGCAGGTGTTTTATAAACACCGGGATACTGTTTTGGGAACATTCCCTCACTCAATACTTTTACTGAGCCTGCAATATTCACCTCTCCTTGTCTCATAACAAGCGCACAGCCCGGATGCTCCATTTCTGTTGTCTTAAATACCTGCTTGCATTCATGAGCCTTGTCTATCTTGTATTTTTCGCTGACCTTCATTGTTGCCATGAGCTCGCCTGACTCTTCATCCACAAGCGCAATCTCCTGATTCTTCTTGACGCTGTCTGCCTGGCCTTCTGTTGTTGACATTGTTATAGGTATGGGCCAGAAAGTGCCGTCTGCCATCAGGTATTTATCGCAGACCCCTTTCCAATCGTCATAACCCATAAAGCCTTTTAGAGGCGTGAACCCGCCGATGCCCATCATTATAAGATCAGCTGATTCCCTTGACGCTACCCTTACCTCTGTAAGACCTTTGGCTTTTTTCTTTTCTTCATTCCGTTCTTCGCCGGTTAATAAAAGCGGCATTAACTTTTTTTGCTTACCATGCGGTTTTACCAGTGCCATTCTTTCCTCCTTGAAAATTTAAAGAAATTTTATCTACTTCACGCCTAATGCGCTGCAAACCTTGTTGAATATCTCATCTATACTGCCGACACCTGCAACGGATTTTAAAATCCCGCTTTTTTTGTAATAGTCTATGAGAGGCGCTGTCTGGGCATCGTAAACATCAAGCCGTCTCTTAATTGTCTCCTCTTTATCGTCACCTCTATGGAAAAGTGCTCCGCCGCACTTATCGCAAACGCTTTCGTTCTTTGAAGGAGAAAAATATACATTGTACATCTGTCCGCATCCCTTGCATGTCCTCCTGCCTGTGAGCCTCTTCATAAGGTCATCTTTCGGGACATCCACGCTCAATGCGCCTGTCAATGACATGCCGAGTGACGCCAATATTTTATCCAGAGCCTCTGCCTGTGCAGTGTTTCTCGGGAATCCGTCAAGTATGTAACCTTTTTTGCAGTCATCCTTTTTAAGCCTGTCTTCTACAAGGCCCAAAACTACCCTGTCAGGCACCAACTCTCCTCTGTCCATATAGGACTTTGCCTCTTTGCCGAGCGGTGTGCCATCTGTTACATTCTGTCTTAAGATATCGCCTGTTGAGATCTGCGGGATTCCATGCTTGTCAATAAGCTTCTTAGCCTGAGTCCCTTTGCCCGCGCCAGGCGCACCTAACAATACTATCCTCATACCTTACCCCCTTTATTTTCCTCTCTACGAGCCATCGGCTGCTGTCAGCTAACTTAAAAACATAAAAACAACACAAAACAAAAAAACCTAACAAAAATAACTGCCTGTATTTAATGCAGGACTTTCTAAAAAATTTAAGCAGTCTTTATAAGCGTTACATACTATTCTAAATATTGGGTTTTTTCAAAAAAAAAATAAAAATTATTATATTAATTTTTCTTATATT
>CAZHHV010000217.1:0-2373 GCA_964532335.1 uncultured Nitrospiraceae bacterium | reverse complement strand
TCACCTCCTGATGTTTGACTAATTATATCATTCAAAAGGTTTTTATAGCAAAATTCCTTAGCACTTGGTATCACACTGAATCAAACCTGACCTAGCGACAGGCCAGAGTTCATGGTGATACTTTGATTAATGGTTACAAGCCCCAGTTAGAAAGAAAGCCCTGCCTGCGTGTGCAGAAAGAGGCGAAGAATCTTTTTAATGATATAATGATTTTTGAAGGTGCGACCCTAATCATCACTTGCGGGCTTCATGGTCTGGACAAGTTTTATAATTTTCTCCCTGGGTGAGTAATCGTCAGGGTTTTTCTGAATATCCGCTATCAACTGCTTCAACTGCTCCTCTGAACTCTGCTCGGCACTGGCTGGGAAGTGGAGAATAATCAGAAGAAAAAAGAACACATAAAATACAGTCTTTAAAATTTGTGTCATGTCAACCCCCTTTTTTGTTGAGCAACAATAATGGTCGCTGTCCATATTTTTCCGGAATTGGCTTTAATAATACACTGTTTATTTTTCACGCTTATAGATATGCTCAAATCTTTCCCCTGTTGGGCAGTCCATATTGAAAGTTATAGTATCTTCACTGATTCTCATTACATAGTTACACTCGCCGCCCTTCCATTGTGGAGGAGTGAATTCCTTGCCTGTGATAGTATAGCGGTCCCCTGGATACTGCACACCAACCTTTACGGGATAAGCACTCTTTACTAATACGGGGGACAGCCAAGTATAAACCTCACTTTCAAAAATCTCATTGCCTTTGATTTCAATTATAAGGTCACTGTTTAATAAGTCATTAGAAAAATGCCGGACATACCTTGCTCCATCAAGTTTCTTGAGCCACTCTTCAAATTTTTTCTTTTCTTTTTCAGCAACAGTCTTAGGTGAAGATTCCTTCTGTGCCTTCTCCTGCCGATACTCAACTTCGTAAATCAGTTTTTCCACTGTCTTTACATCTGGAGCTTCGGGAGCGGCTATCAGATAAAGGTTCAAGCTTTTTATTGCCTTAGCGTACAGTCCAGCCTTGTCCTGCGCGATTCCTAAATTGTAATAGGCATTTGCAAACCATGGAGCTGACAGCGAGGCCTTCTCAAATTCCTTTACAGCGTCTTTAAAATCATCCGCACTCTTTGCGTCCTTCATGGCAGCTATGCCGCGTGTCATATATCTTTCTGCTTCCTTTGGTACAGCAGGCGCGGGCTTCATTGTCCGGACATGCTTGATTATCTTTTCCCTGAGTGAATTGTCATTCGGGTTTTTCTGGAGTTCAGCGATGTGTTGGTTAAGCGTTTCCTGTGGATTGACAGACTGTGCCTGTGCAAAAAGAGACACCATAATAACAACAAAAAACGCCAACAGCCCGATTATCCCTACTTTCTGTTTCATGGTTCTTTCTCCTTTCTTCTTTTCCTTGCCTTATTATTCTCTCAAGCCTTTCGGCAACGGATAATAAACATTAGACTACCGTGGTTCACATTTGGAGTATGACTTGCACTCAAAATCCGATGAGCTATAGGGATTGCAGTCGCAATGGTTTAAATATGGAAACCCTTTCGGGACACAAACATAAGGGTTTCCGGTCGTCCCCCCGCAAAAATACGTAAAACAAGTAAGGCCGCCTGGGCATGGATCTGAATCGCCAACCCCCTTGAGTTTTAAGGAGCCATCCACGTCGCCTTTCAGCCCAGTCTCTCTATTTTCATCTACACCCTTAAGCCCGTGTCTGTCATCTGTGATGCCTTTCATGTTTTTCAGGGCTTCTGACTTATTTTTTTCAAACTCTTCTTGTTTGCGTCTTGCCTCTTCCTCTTTTTTGCGCTGTTCTTCGAGTTTTATCTTCTGCTCTTTTTCCTTACGGAGTCGTTCAGCTTCATAATCATAGGAAGGGGGCGTGTAGGTAGGCTCGCTGGATTGCTCGCATGTGCAGGCATTGGTTATGGTGCATCCGCCACCTACGCTTTTAAGCCACTTTTGGGTCTCGCGCAGCTTTGCCTCGCAGCTTGACCTGTTCGGGAAGGTCATAGTGCGCGTGCCATATCCTCCGCCGCACTCCAGGGTGAGGGTGCATTCGGCATAAACCAATGTCGGTAGGCACATAGCAATCAAGATAAGAATAAGTGAACGAAATGTCATAATGTTTAATGGGCTCGTTCTATTTCTTTTCATCTTCGTTCTTTTCCTGCCCGCAATGAGCAGATAACGGGCGGCGGCGAAGCCGATGACCGAGTGTCCTGCTCGACATTAAGTCTGTCTGTGCAGGATTAATGCCTGAGGCTTGTTTACCCCATTTTTCATCCTGAAAAGAGTATTTACAATTCATCGAATTGCCTCATCAAAAATCTATATGAAAGCGTATCGTTGCCTCACATAAGAA
>CAZHHV010000216.1:0-2385 GCA_964532335.1 uncultured Nitrospiraceae bacterium | reverse complement strand
ACGGCGAGATCATGGTTCAGATAAACGAGAATGTAAGAGGCTCTGATATATTTGTGCTTCAGTCAACATGCACCCCTGTAAATGATAATATTATAGAACTCCTGCTTCTCATTGACGCATTGAAAAGGGCTTCGGCAGGAAGGATAACCGCGGTTATCCCTTACTACGGATATGCAAGGCAGGACAGAAAGGTTCAGCCGAGGGTGCCTATATCCTCAAAACTGGTGGCTGACCTTATTACAGTGGCAGGCGCTAACAGGGTGCTGACAGTGGACCTCCATGCGGGACAGATACAGGGATTCTTCAACATCCCTGTGGACCATCTTTATGCTTCGCCGGTTATCCTTGATTACATTAAAAAATGCAATATTAAGGACATTGTTATAGTTTCACCTGATGCAGGAGGCGTGGAGAGGGCAAGGGCCTTTGCAAAGAGGCTAAGCGCATCGCTTGCGATTATAGACAAGAGGCGCGAGAGGGAAAATGAGTCACAGGTGATGAATGTAATAGGTGATGTAAAGGGAAAGAACACAATTATACTTGATGATATGATAGATACAGCAGGCACGATCGCTCAGGCTGCATCCGCGCTCAAAGAAAAGGGGGCAAAAAAGGTGCTGGCAGCATGCACGCACGCTGTCCTTTCAGGTCCCGCGATAGACAGGATTAATAATTCAGTTATAGAGGAACTGATTGTAACAAACACAATACAGCTTGACAGCAAGCAGGAGAAGTGCAAAAAGCTCACAGTCCTGAGCATAGCGCCTCTGCTTGCCGAGGCTATTAAAAGGATTCATGAAGAATCTTCAATAAGTTCGCTTTTTGTATAACCCCGAAATTTCTTCGGGGATAAAGGAGGAATAGGATACGATGGAAAGGGCTACACTAAATGTGGAAAAAAGGGATAAGGCAGGGAAAGGTATTGCGAGGGCGCTGAGAAGACAGGGCCTGATACCTGCAATTATCTACAGAGGAGGCGGTTCACTGCCAATAGCAATATCAAAAAAGGCTATGGCTGAATTTATTGACTCTACGGCAGGGGAGCATACAGTTGTTAATCTTAAGTTTTCAGACGGCGGCAGCAAACTGGCTATTCTTAAGGAATATCAGACAGACCCCTTAAAGGGAGATATCCTGCATACGGATTTTTTTGAGATATCTCTTACGGAAAAGGTGACTGTGAATGTCCGTATTGTGACTCATGGAGAGCCGATAGGCGTGAAGCGGGACGGCGGCATCCTGCAGCATGTGCTCAGGGAAATAGAAATAAAGTGCCTGCCTGATAAGATACCGGGGCATCTTGAGGCTGACATATCGAAGCTTGAGATAGGCCAGTCCGTTCATGTTAAAGACATACAGGTGGGAGAGGGGATAGAGGTTATTACCACACCTGATGAAATTATTGTGAATGTTGTTGCTCCTGCTGTTGAGAAAGAGCCTGAAGCTCCGGCTGAGGGCATTGTTGTTGCTGCGCCTGAGATGGTAGAGCCGGAAGTAATAAAGAAAGGCAAGAAAGAAGAAAAGGAAGCGGCAGAAGGGAAAGCAGAGAAAAAATAATTGTGGGCTAGAATCGGACTCGGCAATTGTGGCAGTAAGTATTCAAAGACTCGGCACAACCTCGGTTTCATTGCGCTGGAGGCTGTTGCTGAGTCTTTTGATATAACCTTACAGGAAAAGAAAGAATATATTGCAGGCAGAGGCTCTATGGCAGGACATGGCGTTCTGCTCATAGAGCCTTTGACTTTTATGAATAACAGCGGCATTGCCGTAAAAGATGTTCTCAGAAAATTTAATGTCACTTCTGAAAACTTGATAGTAATCCATGACGACCTTGACATGGACACAGGAAAGCTCAAGATAAAACGGAACGGCTCCGCAGGCGGGCACAGAGGTATTGAGTCTATAATCCAGAGTATAGGCACAAAAGAATTTATCAGGGTCAAGATAGGGATAGGGAGGGAGCCCGGAATATCTCCTGAAACCTATGTCCTCAAAAAATTCCGGAAAGACGAACTCCCCATAATCAAAGATGCCATTGAACGCGCGGTTGATGCTGTCACTGCGATTGTCTCAATCGGCGTTGCAAAGGCGATGAATAAATTCAATTGCTGAGTTTCAGAACTAAGCATTAGAGAATAAGGGTTTGCATTCCTGTCATTCCCACGAAAGTGGGAATCCAGTTCAAAAGCAATAAGTTCTTGTTCTATTACGACATTTGGATTCCCGCTAAAAAACTGCGGGAATGACGAATAAGGACAAAGAAGAATTTGGTGGCGGTGCAGGGAATCGAACCCCGGACACTGCGGATATGAGCCGCATGCTCTAACCGTCTGAGCTACACCGCCGTTTAAAAACAGTGATTAGTGAATAGTTATTAGTGAACAG
>CAZHHV010000215.1:0-2393 GCA_964532335.1 uncultured Nitrospiraceae bacterium | reverse complement strand
TTTAGATCCATGGCACCATTTTAAAATGGTGCCAAAACTTTTACAATTACCTAAATAAAAACCCTGTCTGACCGGAAAAATAAACAGTTGCAACGCATGGGATTTATTGTTACACTTTACACACAATGGGCTTTAATTAAAAAACTTCATGATAGGAGGGCAAGATGGAAGAGGATAAGAGTCTGGTTAACGGAATAGTCTCAACAGCATTAAAGGTCATTACAAATCCGTCCGGATTTTACAGGGATATGCCGAAGACAGGCGGATTTCAGCATCCGGTAATCTTTCTCGTTGCCATGATGGTTGTAAGCATGGTGATAGGGTATATCGGTTCGTTAGCTCATATCGGTATCAGTCCAATGGGAGGAGGCATGACGGGCGCCGGCGCACTTGCAGGGATAATTATCGCTCCGATAATAGTCCTAGTTTTCAGCTTTATAGTGGCGGGAATCCTTTTTATTATCTGGAAGATAATGGGTTCGCAGGAGAATTATGAGACGGCATATCGCTGCGCTGCATACAGCAGCGGAATTGTCCCTGTTACCTCAGTTCTTGGTTTTATTCCATATCTTGGTTCTGTTGCAGGACTTCTCTGGGGTTTTTATCTCATTATTACCGCATCCATAGAAGTTCATAAGATAAAGTCATCTCTGGCATGGACGGTGTGGGGAATAATCGCAGCGCTTTTTATAATGCTGTCGCTGTCAGCGCAGTATGCGGCAAGGAAATTTTCAGGTGAATGGATGGAAAAGGCAAAAGAGGCGGAACAGGCAGCAAAGAAGATGCAGGAAACGCTCTCAAAGATGCATCAAGGCGGACAGATGACGGAAGAACAGCAAAAGCAGATGGAAGAGGCGATGAAGAAAATGCAGGAAGAGATGATGAAGAATATGCCGCAGAAGCAGGAAAAGGAATAAGAGGTATTTAAAAGACTTTCCCGTATGAGATTTATCGCAGACCTTCATATGCATTCAAGATATTCCCGCGCAACAAGCAGGGATATGACCCCTGAAAATCTCTGGAAATGGTCACAGTTAAAGGGCATAACGGTTCTTGGAACAGGCGATTTTACGCATCCCCAATGGCTGGGTGAGATTAAGGAAAAGCTGGACAACTGCGGAAACGGTTTGTTCAGATTGAAGAAGAAATACCGGCTTAATGACATCCCCGCATCCTGCTCATCTGAGATGTATTTCATGCTTACAGCAGAGATAAGCTGCATCTACAGCAAGAACGGAAGATTAAGAAAGATACACAGTATTGTTCTGGCGCCTGACTTCAATACAGCGGAAAAGATTAATTCAAGGCTCTCAAAGATAGGTAATCTGTCAGCAGACGGAAGGCCTATTCTCGGGCTTGATGCAAAGGAACTTCTGAGGATTGTCCTTGAGGCATCGGAAGATGTAATGCTTATTCCGGCGCATGCGTGGACGCCTCACTTTTCAGTTTTTGGCGCAGCTTCGGGTTTTGATTCTCTTGAGGAGTGTTTTGAAGAATTAACGCCGCATGTCTATGCGATAGAGACAGGGCTTTCCTCCGACCCGCAGATGAACTGGAGGCTTTCGTCTCTTGACAGGATAACATTAACATCGCATTCAGATGCCCATTCACCTCAAAAAATAGGACGAGAGGCTAATATTCTGAATACGGATGTCTCATACACGGCAATCACAAATGCAATGAAAAAGAAAGGCGGTTTTACAGGCACGATAGAATTTTTTCCTGAAGAAGGGAAATATCATTATGACGGCCACAGGGTATGCGGTGTGAGCCTTTCGCCTGAAGAGACGATTAAGAACAATTATTTATGCCCTGTATGCGGGAAAAAAGTGACAATAGGTGTTATGCACAGAGTAGATAAGCTTGCTGACAGGAAAAACGGATTCAAACCTGAAAATGCCCCTGTTTTTTATTCCGTTATCCCGCTCGCTGAGATTATTTCTGAGACATTGAAAGTAGGCGTTAACAGCAAGGCTGTTAGAAATGAGTATTTTAAACTGCTTGAAAATCTCGGCAATGAATTTAAGATACTCATGGACTGTACAGCAGAGGAGATTGAAAGCGCAGGCTCTCCTCAGCTTGCAGAGGCAATATCACGGATGAGAAAAGGGAAGGTAAGCATAGCGCCCGGTTTTGACGGTGAGTACGGCAAGGTAAAGATATTTGAGGAAGTTGAAAGGAAAAAACCAAAAGGACAGGCGAGGCTATTTTAACCAACGCAGGAGGCTGTAGCTGTCTTTCAGCAATATTAAACTATGTTTGTTATGATGCAGACATCAGTGCGATATACAAGGAATTTACAAGTTCTTGCGCGGGGCCATCCGCTCCACTTCGTTGCGACTTCAGCCCCTATTCTGACAGACCCGTGAATCTTGCCTCTCTACGAGCCATCG
>CAZHHV010000214.1:0-2398 GCA_964532335.1 uncultured Nitrospiraceae bacterium | reverse complement strand
ATAGTATATTTTAACTCTTTTTCTGTTTTTTAGCTTTCAAATATCCAGTGATTTCTGCTAAAATTAGCTCTCAAGAACAAAGTGTCAGTGAATAGTGACAGTGTCAGCGAATAAAAAACTGACACTAAAAACTGGCGCTTACACTAATCTGGAGGGAAGAATGGATTATTTTTTAACTGAAGAACAGGCAATGATAAGAGACCTTGCAAGGCAGATTGCAGAAGAGAAGATTGTGCCTGTAAGAAGAGAGCTTGATGAGAAAGAGGAATTCCCGTGGGAGATAATGAAGGTTCTCGCACAGTCAGACCTGTTCGGGCTTTTTATACCGGAAGAATACGGAGGACTCGGAAAGGGCAGCCTTGAGTTGTGCATTGCTGTTGAGGAACTCTCAAGGGCCTGCCTTGGCGTCTCGACAACTTATGCCGCAAATGCGCTTGGAGCATATCCAATCCTTCTTTTCGGCTCTGATGAGCAGAAAAAAAAATATCTGCCTGACATAGCTTCAGGCAAAAGGCTTGTCGCATTCGGTCTTACTGAGGCGAATGCGGGAAGCGATGCGGCAGGCATACAGACAACCGCAAAACTTGCAGGAAATGAATATGTGCTTAACGGCACAAAGCAGTGGATAACGAACGGCGGCGAGGCTGAGGTATATACAATAATTGCCCTGACTGACAAGACAAAGGGGCCAAGAGGCGCATCAGCTTTCATTGTGGAAAAAGGAACTCAGGGGTTTACTTTCGGCAAGAAGGAAGAGAAGATGGGAATCAGGGCCTCCTCCACAACCGAGCTGATATTCGAGAATTGCAGAATCCCGAAGGAAAATCTCATCGCGAAAGAAGGTATGGGCTTTGTTGTTGCCATGAAGACTCTGGATAACTCAAGGGGCGGTGTTGGAGCTCAGGGGGTAGGAGTTGCGCAGGGCGCGTTTGATGAGGCTGTGAAATTTGCTAAACAGAGGGTTCAGTTCGGGCATCCGATTATAAGCTTTCAGGCAGTGCAGCATATGCTTGCAGACATGGCGACAGACATAGAAGCTGCAAGGGCGCTTGTTTATGCTGTTGCCAGATTCATAGACAGCGGTGCCAAGGACGTAACAAAAGAGTCTGCCATGGCAAAGGTATTTGCGACAGATGTTGGCATGAGAGTTACGACAAATGCTGTTCAGGTGATGGGCGGCGCAGGTTATATGAGGGATTATCCTGTTGAGAAGATGATGAGGGATGCAAAGATACTTCAGATATATGAGGGGACAAACCAGATTCAGAGGAATGTCATCGGGCAGGCTCTGATGAAGAAGCAGAAATAAAACTAAAACTTAAATTCCGATTTAATCAGTTTGTTGTTCTCGTCAAATGTGACTTTTGCCGTGAAATGCTCTCCGGACATGAATGAATAGGCAAGTTCCCTCCACAGCACTATGGTCCTGCCGCCTTCTTTTTTTATCTCAGGGTATGGGTATTTTGCAAAGTAAAGAAAGTTTTTCACGAACTTTGTCTCTTTTGAACGCTCAATAAGAGGGTCTTTATCGTTAAGGATAAATGTTTCCTGAACGCATATCCTCTTTGTGAAAAGGTCGGCAAAGCCGACTTTTATCTCATCGCCTGATTTTGCGATAAACCACCACCTCAGAAAATCATTCGGCAGGGGACACATCTTGTATGTATTAGCCTCAAGTTTTCCCTTGAGAAAATCCCTCGTTGCATTACGAAGATAATATCTGCCGCCGAGATATGAGAGTAAAAAAATAATTGTAATGGCAGAGATAAGCGCTGCTTTTTTTCTGGTGAATATGCTGAGGACCACGCATAGGAATAGTCCGATTGATATGTACGGGTCTATGATAAAACTGATATCCAGAGAATATGCATTCCAGTCAAAAGGCGAAAGAACACGCGTGCCATACTGGTTTGTGAGATCCATAAATAGGTGTATACCATACCCTAAAAAAGACAGGAAATAGTAATAGAAAAAACCTTTTCTGAAACCGGCTATAATGGCTATAATCAGCGGCGCCAGAAAAAGGGCAAGTATCCCGTGCGTTATTCCGCGGTGGTATCTGAGGAATATGTCCACTCCCCAGAATCTTGTTATATAGTCAAAATCTGGAGCGATGGATGATATGAACAGCACCCAGAAAGCTCCTTTTCTTTTGAATCCAAGCTGTGCAAGCGCTGCTCCTGCAAGGCTGTGAGTTATCGGGTCCACTACAATGCCTCCATATCCCACTTTTCAAGGTCTGTTTTTATACGGCTTATATCTTTCTTTTCGTCCATTGCCTTTTTAATCTTTTTCCAGACGTCAATATTACCATAAAGTATGCAGCCGACAATACAATTATCTTTGGTAATTGTAAAAGTTTTGGCACCATTTTAAAATGGTGCCATGGATCTAAACA
>CAZHHV010000213.1:0-2531 GCA_964532335.1 uncultured Nitrospiraceae bacterium | reverse complement strand
TGCATTTTCTTATTGACAGAACATATGTCTGTGTGATAAGTTCAGATTATGAACGTTCAGAATTTGAACGAAGGAGAGCGCGAAACTCCTGATACTTATAAGTCCCTCTTGCTCCTTGATGAAATCTCAAAAGGGGAATCTCTTTCACAGCGTGATCTCAGCAAGAAACTCAACGTAGCCCTCGGTCTTGTAAATTCATATATCAAAAACCTTGTTTCAAAAGGCTATGTAACTATAAAGGAGATACCCTCAAAGAGATATGCTTACTATCTCACACCCAAAGGCTTTGCAGAAAAGACGCGGTTAACATATCACCACCTGCAGAACTTCACAAATCTCTACAGGGAATCCAGAAGAGATTTTAAGGAGTTATTCAGCAGCCTGTATAACGAAGGCGCGAAGAGCATTGTTTTTGCAGGCGCAGATGAGTCTGCAGAGATAGCGTATCTTTCCTTGCAGGAGTTTGATATAAGGTTTGCAGGGATTGGTGACATAGAGCGCGCAGGCAAAGATTTCTTCAAATACAAAATAATGCCGCTTGAAAGGATAAGGGATATCGATGCTGATTTTGTGATCGTGAGTTCTTTTCTTAAAAGAGATGAGGTTTATATGAAACTTGTAGAAGAAGGCATTCATCCGGAAAAATTGAAGAGCATATTCCCGCTGCAATATAAAAGTTATCAAATACTTAGCCATGAGACAGGAAGAGAATAAGATGCAGTGGTATGCTGTATATACAAAGCCAAAGAGGGAAGATGCTGTGGCAGCCTCTCTTGAGAATGCAGGCATTGAAGTTTTTAATCCGAGATTAAAACAGAAAAAGTATATGCAAGGCGCTTATAGAAATAAAATCAGCCCGCTTTTCCCCTGTTATATATTTGTAAAATTTAAACCCGAAACTACCGTACATATGATTAAGTATACGCGGGGCGTTAGAAGAATTGTCGGTGGAGATTTGCCATGGCCTGTTTCAGATGAGATTATTGATATGATAAGAGCTCAGGAGGAAGATGGGATTATTACCATAAAGCCGCCGCAGTTTAAATACGGCGACAGTGTGACCATAAACGACGGGCCTCTATCAGGGCTGAGAGGGATATTTGAGAAAGAGTTGAACGGGCAGGAGCGTGTTGTTTTATTGCTGAGCGCAATTGAGTATCAGGCAAGGGCTGTTGTAGATAAAGCGTTTCTTGTCATGGCTTAGAGACGGCATTAGCTGTGTGTAGCCGATGAACAATCAGTATGTATTTTTTTCTGACGGAAGGGAATGTAACCCTGAATGGCGGTAGCCTGTTCAAAAACAAAGGTTTTAAATATTGATGAAACATGAACTCATAATCAAATCTAAGAAAGGATGGATTCCTATAAACTTTAAGGAGTTGTGGGCATTCAGGGAACTCTTATATTTTCTCGCATGGAGGGATATAAAGGTTAAATACAAACAGACTGCCCTCGGCGCTGCATGGGCAATTTTACAGCCATTTCTTACGATGGTGATTTTTTCAGTGATTTTTGGAACACTTGCCAAGGTGCCTTCTGACGGGATTCCATATCCTATTTTTGTATATGCAGGACTTCTGCCATGGAACTATTTCTCGTCTGCACTGAGCAATTCAGGCAACAGCCTTGTAGCAAGTTCAAATCTCATCACAAAGGTCTATTTCCCGAGGCTTATTATTCCCACGAGCGCTTCTCTTGCAGGACTTATAGACTTCTTTGTCGCCTTCATAATCCTTATAGGCATGATGTTTTTCTATAATTTCACCCCAGACGCTTCAAGCATTCTCATGATCCCAATATTGATATCCCTGACTTTTCTCGTTGCTGTTGGCTGCGGCCTCTGGCTTTCAGCGCTTAATGTTGAATACAGGGATTTTCAGTATGTGATACCTTTTCTTGTGCAGATATGGATGTTTGTTACGCCGGTAATCTATCCCGTGACACTATTCCCTGAAAAATACCGTTGGCTTTTGTCGCTGAATCCAATGGCAGGAATAATAGAGGCTTTCCGTGCCGCAGCAATAGGGCACCAGCAAGTGAACTGGAATCTGCTAATTGTATCTTCTGGCATAGGAGTTCTGATATTTTTGACAGGGCTACTCTATTTCAGGAGAGTCGAACGGTCATTCGCAGACATAATCTAATCGATGTCAAATCCAATCATAGAAGTATCAGGACTTTCAAAGCAATACCATATCGGCACGAAACAGCCTTACAAAACCCTGCGTGAAACCTTGATGAACGCGGTAATGTCCCCAGCCAGATTATTCAGGAGAAACGGTTCGGGAGGCGATGATACTTTTTGGGCTTTAAAAGACGTGTCTTTTGAAGTGCAGCAGGGTGAGGTCATAGGCATCATAGGCAGGAACGGCGCAGGAAAAACGACATTGCTTAAAATTCTTTCAAGAGTGACGGAACCTACAGAGGGAGAAGTGAGAATAAGCGGCAGGGTTGCAAGCCTTCTTGAAGTCGGAACAGGTTTTCATCCTGAGTTGACCGGCCGCGAGAACATTTATCTGAATGGCGCGATC
>CAZHHV010000212.1:0-2562 GCA_964532335.1 uncultured Nitrospiraceae bacterium | reverse complement strand
TTCGGAGATGACACCGGATATCTCGACGAGAAGTATCTTTGGACGTCCCTCGCCCTCAATCAAAACTTCCCTTAAGGGCGCAGGCGGCTGAACAAGGGACACATTAATGAAAGCACATCCGCTTAAAACAAGGAAGATCAAAAAGCTTAGATATCTCATATGCGTTGCACTCATTATAATCCCAGAATTTTTCATTCAAGGAAAAACCTTAAAAAATATCAGCGATACTATAAAAATCAGCGGGATTTCTCTGCAACCTGCAGTTCAATCACGTTTGATTCTTCTCTGATCATTGAAGAACGGCCGTCAAACATTGCGCCTTCTGCAATGCTGAGTTTGGTTGTCGCAAGTTCGCCTGAAACTTGTCCTTTAGCCTTAATCTCTATAACTTCTCTGGCGGTTAGATTGCCGTCAACCCTGCCTCCGACAATAATGCCTCTTGAGGCGGCATCGCCCTTAAGATGCGATGTTTCTCCAAGTATGAGCCAGTCAGTTTCAATATTGCCTTCAACTGTGCCGTCAACGCGCAGGGTCCCCTGTGTTTTTATGTCGCCTTTGAAATTACTGTTGATGCCGATAAATGATTCGAGCTTTTCTGTGTTTTTTGAAAACATATGCTAATTCCTCCCTTCGATAAAAGATTTCGGATTAACAGGACTGCCGTTTTTCCATACTTCGTAATGAAGATGGGGCCCTGTTGTATTTCCGGTTGAACCGACATAGGATACGATATCTCCCTTTTTTATTTTTTTTCCGACCTTAACTGCATTCATCTTGCTATGAGCATAAAACGTTGAAAATCCGAAGCCGTGCTCAACAACTACAAGATTGCCGCTTCCGCCGTTCCATCCGGAAAAACTCACTATGCCGTCAGCGGTGGATGCAATAGGATTCCCCGGATTGGCGCTTATATCTATACCTAAATGAAAATCTTCTTCGCCGCTTTTCGGATGTTTTCTTTTCCCGTAGGATGAAGTTACATTTCCTATGAGAGGCCAGCCTTTGGGTGTTGCCATGAAGAGGTCCCTTTGCTGGCTCAGATAATCCTTTATATCGCCAACGTCTTCAACAGTCTTTTTAATCTGCTGTTTCAGAGCCTCCATGTCAATTGCGCCGCTGTCTGATGTATCCACGTTTTCAAGAACCTTCTCTTTGGACTTCAGAGAAAAGAGTTTTCTGAACTCAGCCTCAGCTTTTTTAAGCGCTGACATTGTTGCCTTCATCTCGGTAAACTGGCCGGCATAGTACTCAAGCTTATCCTGCATCCTGTAATATTCAAGCGTGTCAATAGCTATTGAGAAGACATACCCCGTCCCGATGAGCCAGAGGATGATTGAGATAAATATGCCGATGGAAGGTATCTTGAGATTGAACGGTTTTTTGCTGCTGTGAGGTATTACCATTATAGTTATGGGGGTAAACGCCTTTTTAAGCAAAAATCTCATTCTATGCATATCTTACGCCATGACCTCCTTTCTCAATATTGCCTATCACAAAAGAATCAACCCCTGCTGCGTTTAAAATAGATATTGCATTCTTTGATTCAGCCTCGGGGATGGCAATAATATACCCTATTCCCATATTAAAAGTCATCCTCATATTGTCAAGGGGCACGCTGCCCATCTCTTTTATCAGGTGGAATATAGGAGGAGGAGTCCACGAATGTTCATTAATAACAACGCTTACTCCCTCCGGAAATATCCTCGGCAGATTCCCTGAAATGCCTCCGCCTGTAATGTGAGCCATGCCCTTCACTCTGATTTTATCTTTGATAATGTTAAATGCCTTTACATAAATTTTTGTCGGTTTAAGAAGTTCTTCTCCGAGAGAGGTCCCGAGTTCTGAGATGTAAGCAGAGGCATCCATTTTCTTTATGTCAAAAAACAGTTTTCTTACAAGGGAATATCCATTGCTGTGAAGCCCGCTTGATGCAAGTCCTATGAGAACATCTCCCTCCTTTATATCAGAGCCGTTTATTATTTTATCCTTATCAACCACTCCAACAGCAAAGCCTGCAAGGTCGTATTCGCCCTCAGGATAGAATCCCGGCATTTCTGCGGTCTCTCCTCCTATTAAAGAACAGCCTGCCTGTTTGCATCCTTCAGCTATCCCCTTAATAGCCTCTGCTGCCTTTTCAGGCTTAAGTCTGCCTGTTGCAAAATAATCAAGGAAGAACAAAGGCTCTGCGCCGCTTGTAAGGATATCATTGACGCACATGGCGACAAGGTCAATGCCGACTGTGTCGTGTTTGTCCATCATGAATGCTATCTTCAGCTTTGTGCCTACGCCGTCTGTGCCGCTGACAAGCACGGGTTGTTTGTATCTATCTGTATCAAGTTTAAAGAGCGCATTGAATGAGCCGATGTCTGTAAGGACCTCGGGCCTGAATGTCTGTTTTGCCATTGGAGAGATCAGGCTTATAAATCTGTCTCCCTCATCAATATCAACACCGGCCTTTTTGTAGGTAAGTCCATCCATTAAATGTAAATCCCCCGGTTTTGAATTAAGCAGGAAAAGTGTTATTAATGCTATCACATTTACAATGATTTTGGAAGAGGAAAT
>CAZHHV010000211.1:0-2618 GCA_964532335.1 uncultured Nitrospiraceae bacterium | reverse complement strand
TTCATGTATTCCACTGTCTCTTTTGAAGGCACTTCCCATAGGCTCACAACAACACTCCTTGCGCCTGCATGCTGGAATGCCCTTGCAAAATTGGCAACACCCTCTCCTTCTACTAATTTACCCTTTCCTGTTACACAAGCAGAAAGCACAGCCATATCAGCGTCAAGTTTCATGTCAAGAACTTCACTCATGGTCAAGAATCCATCATCTTTATTCTCATTTTCAACTTGTCCTAAAAGCAGGAACGGCTCGTTTATTCCCTGCACCTTTCCGGGAAGGTCTGCATGTGTTGCAAAGTGGAGATAACGGTAGTCTTTGAGCTGAGCTTTTCTAAGGGTTGTCTCGTTTGCTGTCATATTGAGGAGAATATCAGGAGATTCGGATTTTGTATTAAAGAATTTCGCGATTTCTTTTACTTCTATTTCAGTTTCAGGCAATGGGGAATATACTGCTTCCTCCCATTTGATATCGCTTTTGCCGTCTGTGATTTTTATTTCTTTAGGTTTTATGGTTATACCTCTGTATGCATAGCTGCCTGTGTTCTGTGCGAGAAGAACAGGATGGGATTGTCCCTTTTTAAATGCTATATATCTTGGGTCATCTTTGTCATATACAGGATTGCCCAAAGCAAAAAGGGGCTTTTTAGCCTGAGAGGGTTTCAACATGCGGTTCAGGGCAAGGGCTGTTGCAGATTGTGAATATGTTAGTGTCCACCTGTCTCCTACATAAAGGCTGTCTTTGAAGCCTTTGCCTTCATTAATAACGAGCGCCTCAAAAGGAAGCACGCCAAGTATGCCGTCAGGGATGATTATTATTTTTTCTGTTTCTTTTATGCCCTTCAACGTCTCTGCAAGCAAGATATCATAAAGCTCTCTTGCTGCTTTAACTGAAAATTGGACACGCTTTCCCGTATTCAAGGGTTCCATAAATGCCTTTACTTTTTCTTCAAGAGCCTCTTTGCTCAGAGGTATCTTGAAAAGATTTTTCACCCCGCCTTTTCTGACTACAAACGCATAACTTGCATCGTCAGTAATGGCATATTCAACGAGAACCTCATTCTCTTTCAAGGGCAGTTCTTCTGCTGGAATAGGCTTGGGATAATGGAGGGCTACATAGAGGGGATAGTCTTTTCTCATGACAGCAATAAGAGAGTCAAGCTCTTTTTTTAGATTTTCTTTTCTGGCAATTAGTAGCTTAAATGCTTCCTCCCCTTTTTTGTATGTATCTTCCCATTGGTTTTCAATTGCAGACAACTGATTTAGAATATCTTCCTCTTTCTTCTTAATATCGGGAGGTAGCTCTGTTTTAGCATGTTTTTTTGCAGATATTGCCATTGCTTCGAGGAGCGACCTTGCTTTAATGGACTCTGAGAAATAAAAGGCAGATGCTGCCAAATCTTTTCCATGAAATTTAAATTCCTCATCAACTCTTTCACCTTTAATGGTTCTTTCTGAAAGGGCTGAGATAATCCCCCTGTATGCACGGATGCGGCCGCCGGCAAAGCCTCCTCCGGCAAAAAAACCTCCCCTCTCTTTAACCGTCTGCCTCATCTCCTCTAAGAGCAAGACTGCCTTAAGAAGCCCTGATGATGCCTCTTTGAATCTCCCGACACCCTTTAATGCCATGCCATGCTGTGTATAAAACTGGATACGGGAGGGGTCATCAGCGTTCCATTCGGGTGTCATATCCTTAAGGAGCTTGAGCGCCTCTTCATGCCTCACTGTTGCAATGTAAAGCTCAACAAGACCTTCCTTACCACCCCCTTCTTTAATTAATCCCTCTGCCTTTTTGTAATCCTTAAGAGTAAGATAAACACCACCAATGTTGTTGAGGCTAACGGCTATATCCTGCGGGGATAAGTTGTTTTTTCTCATTATCTTTAACGATTCCTCAAAGTAAGAGAGCGCCCTTTCATACCGGCCAAGTGAGCAGTAAACCAAACCGATGTTGTTGAGGGTTCTGACTATATACTGCGGGATATTGAGCTGTCTAATTATCTTTAACGATTCTTCAAAGTAAGCGAGCGCCTTTTCATACCGGCCAAGTGAGCGGTAAACCAAACCAATGTTGTTGAGGCTTGCTGCTATATCCTGCGGGATATTGAGTTTTCTCCTTATCTTTAAAGACTCCTCATAATATGAAAGCGCTTTATCATACTGACCGAGGGAGTAGTAAACCTCACCAATGTTGTTGAGGCTTGTGGCTATATACTCCGGGATATCGAACTGTCTATATATCTTTAACGATTCCTCATAAAAAGAGAGCGCCTTTTCATACCGGCCAAGTGAGCGGTAAACCAAACCGATGTTGTTGAGGCTTGTGGCTATCTCCTGCGGGATATTAAGCTGTTTATTTATCTTTAACGATTCCTCAAAGTAAGAGAACGCCTTTTCATACCGGCCAAGTGAGTAGTAAACCTCACCAATGTTGTTGAGGTTGCCAGAGATGCCCTGAAGGTGGTTTAAGGAACGGTTGATTTTTAATGATCTTTCAAAATACCCGAGCGCCTCCTGATACCTGCCATATTCTGATGCCTCCTGCCCCTGCTTAAAAAGCCTCAATGCCTCATCCTCTGACTGGGCAAAGGCAGGGGTTAATAAAAATCCAAAAAGAAAAAG
>CAZHHV010000210.1:0-2654 GCA_964532335.1 uncultured Nitrospiraceae bacterium | reverse complement strand
AACTATTGAAAATATACTGTGCGGCTCCATAATCAGTGTCAGTGCTCAGTGTCAGTGCTCAGTGTTTCTTTGCTGACACTGAGCACTGACACTCTTAGTTTTTCTATGACCGCATCAGCCACCTCTGATGTCTTGGCAGTAGTCGGGTCATCGGGCTTTGGTTTCATGTCATAGGTTACGTGCCTGCCTTCTTCTATAACAGAGGCGATTGCAGCCTCAAGTCTTTGTGCGGCATCTGTTTCACCAAGATGCCTCAGCATCATCACTCCTGAAAGCATCATAGCAAACGGATTCATCTTATTCAATCCCTTATATTTTGGCGCGCTTCCGTGTGTAGGTTCAAATACTGCCATCCCATCCCCGATATTTGCGCCGGGCGCAAGCCCCAACCCTCCTATAAGCCCCGCAGCAAGGTCTGAAACAATATCCCCATAGAGATTCGGCAGCACAATGACATCATACAACTCAGGCTTCTGCACAAGCTGCATGCACATATTGTCAATAATCCTGTCTTCAAACTCTATGTCATTGTATCCGGAAGCAACACTCCTTGCTACCTCAAGGAATAAGCCGTCAGAGTGCTTCATTATGTTTGCCTTATGGACTGCGGTAACTTTTTTCCTTTTATTCCTTCTCGCATATTCAAATGCGAATCTTACTATTCTTTCACTGCCGTAAACAGAAATCGGTTTTATGCTTATGCCCGAGTCCTGTCGTATATTTTTCCCTGTTGCTGTTTTCACAAAATCAATCAACTGTTTCGTCTCTTCCTTGTCTTTCTGAAACTCTATGCCTGCATAAAGGTCTTCCGTGTTTTCCCTCACAATAACGAGGTCAATATTCTCATATCTTGTTCTTGCGCCTTTAAAGCTCCTACAGGGCCTCAGGCAGCTGTAAAGGTCAAGCGCCTGCCTCAACGTAACATTAACGCTCCTGAACCCTGTGCCGACAGGTGTTGTTACAGGCCCTTTAATTGCGATTTTATTTTTCTTGATGGAATCAATTATCCTATCAGGCAATGGATTGCCCTCTTTCTGATAAACATCCTCGCCGGCATCGTGCACTTCCCATTTAACAGAAACGCCTGTTGCTTCAATCACGCGCCTTGTCGCTTCGGCTATTTCAGGCCCAACGCCGTCACCGGGAATTAAAGTTATCGTGTACATGCATCACTCCATATGGAAAATCAAAGATAAAAATTTAAAAAGCAAAATTCCAGTTCAAAATTCAAAAATTCCTTAATTTCGCATTTTGATTTTTGCATTTCGAATTTGGCGGCTTACGGATTTGAAGTCAATATCTTTCTTGCGATATCAGGATACTGGGCTATAAATCTCAGTTCATCGTCAGTCATCGGTTTTTGCGTATGCAGATTAGCGTACTGGACAAGTTCAAGAACCTTCCTCGCTTCATTGTCATCATGGAAGTGGATTCCGAGTTTGTCATAGACATGCCTGAAGCCCTTAACCCCGCCGTATTCGCCTGTTGTTATGATCCTTCCTGTCTCAAGGAGTTCCGGTTCACCCCTGCCTACATCCTCAGGGTCATAAAGCTCGTAATTTCTCCTGTCCTTTAAGGCTCCGTCAGCATGAATGCCTGACTCGTGCGCAAACGCATTTGAACCCACGCCCGGCTGATTTATAGGTATCGGAAGATTAAAGGCATAGGACGCATATCTTGCAATTCTCCATGACTTTTTCAGATCCACATGTTCATCAAGATGAACCTTCTGGCTTAATCCGTGTGAAAACTTAAGAGCAAGGATAGTTGATACAAGGTCGCAGTTTCCGCAGCGCTCTCCATAACCGTTTATTGTTGTATTAATATAGGCATCAACGCCGCTCTCTATTGATGCCTGTGCGCCTGCCACCGAGACCGCCTCAGCCATGCCAAGGTCATTGTGACAGTGCATCTCTATCGGAAATTTTGTTGACAGCGCAAGCGCCTTTATCCTCTCGTAGATTGTTATTGGATCATCAGCGCCGAGCGTATCGCAGTATCTGAACCTGTCCGCGCCTGATTCCTTTCCCGCCTCTGCAAACTCTATCAGCCTGTCAAGTTCTGTCCTTGACGCATCCTCGGCATTGAGCCCTACGGTCTCAGCGCCTGATTCCTTTGCAAGCTTAACGGCTTCAATCGCTGTTTTCAGGATGTCCTTAAATGTTTTCCTGCCCTGGAATTTGCCCTGTATCATTATCTCTGATGTTGATATGGAGATGTTCAGGTGTTTTATGTCAGGGCAGTTTTTGAAGGTAAGCTTTATGTCTTCGGGAATTGCCCTGCACCAGCCCTCGAGATGGATTCGCTTAATAGCGCCTGCCTTAACAAGTTCAAGATTGCCGTTTATATAATTCACTTCATGCTTGAGCGTAGGAAAACCTATCTCGCTCTGATACACTCCCATCTCATCAAGATATATATTAAGCATCGTCTTGGAAAGCTTTGGCAGAAGTATCCTTGATGTCTGAACGCCGTCTCTGTTTGTAACGTCGATAAGATACACTTTATTTTTCATATTGCAGCCCTCATTGCCAATTAAGTTCTGAAATTCTGGCAGTTATATACTATAACCAAACCGGAGTTAATATTACAAATAGACTACTAATGCGGTCATTAGTAAGGACACATGCAACTTATTTTTTGACGTCATGCCC
>CAZHHV010000209.1:0-2665 GCA_964532335.1 uncultured Nitrospiraceae bacterium | reverse complement strand
TTGGGGACGAGGGATTTTAAGTCCCTTGCGTCTACCAATTCCGCCACTCCGGCATAAAGACAGTGACAAGTTACGAGTAACGAGTTAAAGAATAAAAAAGATTCTGAATACTCGCCACTGCTTTTAAGATACTAAAAAAGTGCATGAGAGTGCAACTTAAACCTTGATAATTTTCCCCTCATCCATGAGAAGCATGAAATCAGCAAGCCTTTCCGCCTGCAGCATATCATGGGTGGCAATAATGATTTTGGATTTGCCTTCTTTTTTCATATTTAAGATTATATCCTCCACAATTTCTGTATTCTCATTATCAATGGAAGCGGTAGGCTCATCAAGAAAAAGCATCTCAGGCTCTATGGCCATTGCCCTTGCAATGCCGAGCCTCTGGGTTTCACCGCTTGAAAGCGTAAGGGCATTGTGATTTTTTTTATGAATGAGTCCTACAAATTTTAATGCATCATTGACCTTTCTTTCTGTCTCTTTGTTTTTCCCTCCCCTTATTTTCAGCCCGTAAGCGGCATTATTAAAAACTGTAGTGTTAAACAAACCAATCCCGGGCAAAACAAGGGTAATCCTTCGTCTGAGTTCAATGTCTTTGTTTAAGACATTACATTCTGAAGATAGACCCCCCTTTAATTCCCCCCTTGGCAAGGGGGGATGCAGGGGGGTATCTCCTGAAAAATAATTGACCTCTCCTTTGTCAGGACTTTCAATAAGGGCGCATATCCTGAGCAGCGTGGATTTACCGCTGCCGTTAGGTCCCGTTAATACATAAACGCCATTCCTGTCAAAAGAAAAGGAGCAGGCGTTCAGGACAGGTTTTCCGTTATAGCTTTTCCAGACATTGGATATATTAAGTCTCAGGCTCATATATTCACGCTGGGTCATTCCTGCGGAGGCAGGAATCCAGAACATATTGTTCTGACTGGATTCCCACTTTCGTGGGAATGACAGACCTGTAAAGTTTCAATTGCAATCATTTTATTTTATTAAATGGCTGCCCTAACAATCCCTTTTCTCTGTGCAAAGTGCAGAGCCGAGTTTATGGCCAGCGAGATGGTCAAGAGTATTATCCCAAGCGCTATGGCGAGTTCAAAATTCCCCTTGTCTGTTTCCAGAGCAATGGTTGTTGTCATAACGCGGGTATATCCTGCAATGTTTCCGCCGACAATAAGTATTGCGCCAACCTCTGCCATTACCCTTCCAAATGCTGCAATTATCCCTGACATTATGCCATATCTTGCTTCTTTTATTATAGTAACCGAGATTTGAAGGGGCGTTGCTCCCAATGTCATTGAAGCCTGCTTTGTAATAGGGTTAACACTGACAATCGCCGAATGACAGAGTGATACCACGATGGGAAAAGCAAGGATTGTCTGGGCGATAATCATTGCTGACGGCGTATAAAGGAGTCCCATAAAACCAATGGGCCCGCTCCTTGAAAGCATTATATAAACAAAAAGACCAACCACAACAGGAGGAAGCCCCATAAGCGTGTTCATAATGCTTATAGATAATCCCCTTGCCGGAAATTTTTTTAAGGTGATGAGCGCGGATAAGGGAAGGCCTATGATAGATACAATTAAAAGCGCTGTTCCAGATACCCTGAGTGATAAGAATATTATGCTTAATAATTCTGCATCAAGGTTGAATATGAGTAAAAACGCCCTCTTGAACCCCTCTATTATTGAATCCATATTTTACCTTGCATTGGGTGTAAACAACTGATTGCCGTGTTTATCCCTGAATGACGCAATAGCATGCTGCCCTTCCTTTGATATAATCCAGTTTATAAACTCCATGTCCTCTTTATATTTTACATGTTTATGCTTTTCAGCATTTACCGCCATAACGCCGTACTGATTAAACAATACAGGATCGCCTTCAAGAACTATCAACATTTCAAGTTTATCCTTATCCTTTGTTGCAAGCCATGTGCCCCTGTCTGTAAGCGTGTATGCGCGCTTTTCATTGGCGATTCTCTGGGTCTTTTCCATCCCCTGACCAACCTCAAGATACCACCCCTGTCCCTTCGGCGCTATCCCTGTCTTTTTCCATAGGGAAAGTTCTTTTGTATGAGTTCCTGAGTTATCGCCGCGCGACACGAAGAAGGCACTGTTTTCAGCTATCTTCTTGAACACCCCAGAAGCCGATTTCATCCCCCTTATCTTTGCAGGGTCGTTTGACGGGCCAATTATGACAAAGTCATTATGCATAACGTCATGACGGTTTACGAAATAACCTTCCTCAACAGCCTTTAATTCCTGTTCTTTAGCGTGAACGAATACAACATCTGCATCGCCCCTTTTGCCTATTTCAATAGCCGCGCCTGTGCCGACTGCGACAATATCAACTTTTATCCCTGTCTTTTTTTCAAAAATCGGCAGGATGTAATCAAATAACCCAGAGTTCTGCGTGCTTGTGGTTGACGCACAGCGGATTCTTGTCTCGGCAGAGATTTTTAAGGGGAGAAACTGGATAAAGATCGCCGTAAAGAGTAAAATTAATTTGAATAACATAAGATGTAAGCCTTTCTTTATGAATTTATTTCTTGAGGAAATTATAATACAATTAGCCATTTTTCAAAAGCAGGAAGTTGAAGAGACAGAACCCATATTGCCTCACATAAGAATCTATTCGAAATGATATACGTTGCCTCATGGAA
>CAZHHV010000208.1:0-2685 GCA_964532335.1 uncultured Nitrospiraceae bacterium | reverse complement strand
ATTAAGGTTGACGAGATAAGTGAACTTCTAAGAAAACAGATAACAGACTTTGAAAAGAAGGTTGATGTCAGCGAGGTGGGCACTGTCGTGTCAGTAGGCGATGGTATAGCAAGGATTTACGGGCTTGACAAATGCATGACTTCGGAGCTTCTTGAATTCCCGAGTAATATTATGGGAATGGCGCTCAACCTTGAGGAAGATACAGTAGGCGCGGTTCTCTTCGGAGAGGACTCGCTTATCCATGAAGGCGATATTGTTAAGCGCACAGGCAGGATTATGTCCGTGCCTGTGGGTGAAGCGATGAGAGGAAGGGTTGTCAACGCTATCGGACAGCCGATTGACGGAAAGGGCCCTATCAATACAAAAGATTTCAGAATAGTTGACGTTGTTGCTCCAGGTATTGTCGACAGGCAGCCTGTTTCCGAGCCTATGCAGACAGGTCTTAAGGCAATAGATTCCATGATCCCTATCGGAAGGGGGCAGAGAGAGCTTATCATCGGCGACCGCCAGACAGGAAAGACAGCAATAGCAATAGATGCAATCATAAACCAGAAGGGCGGCGATGTTACATGCATATATGTTGCAGTCGGCCAGAAGCGTTCAAATGTAGTTCGTGTCATGAAGACTCTGGAAGAAAACGGCGCAATGGAGCACACAATCATAGTTTCCGCAACAGCAAGCGAGCCCGCGCCATTGCAGTACATTGCTCCATACACAGGATGCTCAATAGGCGAGTATTTCAGGGATAATGGCAAACATGCATTGATAATATACGATGACCTTAGCAAGCAGGCTACGTCGTACAGGCAGTTGTCACTGCTTCTCAGGCGTCCGCCCGGACGCGAGGCATTTCCGGGAGATGTTTTCTATTTGCATTCAAGGCTTCTTGAAAGGGCTGCTAAACTTTCCAAAGAACTCGGAGGCGGTTCACTGACAGCGTTTCCTATAATAGAGACACAGGCCGGCGACGTTTCAGGTTATATTCCAACAAATGTTATCTCTATTACAGACGGCCAGATATATCTTGAGCCTGAACTTTTCTACGCAGGCATAAGGCCTGCTGTTAACGTAGGCCTCTCGGTCAGCCGTGTCGGCAGCGCTGCGCAGACAAAGGCAATGAAACAGGTTGCAGGCACACTCAGGCTGGACCTTGCGCAGTTCAGGGAGCTTGCGGCATTTGCACAGTTCGGAAGCGACCTTGATAAGGCTACGCTGGCTCAGATTGAAAGAGGCAAAAGGATGGTTGAACTTCTGAAGCAGGACCAGTTTGTGCCTATGACAATGGTGGATCAGGTAATGGTTCTTTTTGCGGCGACACAGGGTTTTATTGATGATATCCCTGTGGAATCAGTCAAGAAGTTCGAGCAGGAGTTCCTGCGCTATATAAATGACCGCAAGGCGGATATCAAGAAGGAGCTTGGAGAAAAGAAGGCGATTGATGATGCCCTCAAGGCAAAACTAATATCAGCTGTTGAAGATTTTAAGAAAGGATTTCAGGCGTAACAGCAATTAGCCATCAGCTGTCAGCAGTCAGGAAAAACATTCTTTACGCTGATAGCTAAATGCTGAAAGCTGATAACTAAATAGATGCCAACATTAAGAGATATAAAAAGAAGAATCAAGGCTGTTCATAGCACCAGCAAGATCACGAAGGCTATGAAGATGGTGGCTGCTTCCAAGTTCAGGAAGGCTCAGCAGAGGATGTTTGAGATGAGGCCGTATGCTGACAGGATGAGCGCTGTACTTTCAAGCCTTGCAGGCAGCGCGGAGAGCGAGATACATCCGCTCCTTGCGGTAAGACCCCGGAAGAATGTGGATATAATTGTTCTTACAAGCGACAGGGGGCTCTGCGGCGCCTTTAATTCTAATATACTGAGGGTTGCTTCAAAACACATATCGAATCTGAAGAAAGAGGGATTTGAAGTTAATGTAAGCGCTATCGGAAGAAAGGCAGTTGACTATTTCAAAAGGAGAAATGTCCCTCTGAAAAAAAGCTGGACAGGCATTTCAGGAAGAATTTCATATGCAAATGCCCAGGAAATAGCAGCGGATATTATTGAGCGCTATACAAATGAGACCACCGATGAAATCATTCTTGCATACAATGAGTTTAAATCAGTTGTTGCGCAAAAGGTTGTTGTCACAAGGCTTCTCCCATTGGCGTCAATAGAGGCAACTGCGGAAACGCTGCCGGTTTTTAATTTCATATATGAGCCTTCAAAGGAAGATATATTCAATAATCTGCTTCCTAAGAATGTTGAGATACAGATTTTCAGGGCATTGCTTGAATCACAGGCATCAGAAGAGGCTGCAAGGATGTCTGCTATGGAGAATGCGACAAAGGCTGCTAATGATATGATAAACAGTCTTACTCTCCAGTACAACAAGGCAAGGCAGGCGTCTATCACAAAGGAACTTATGGACATAGTCGGCGGAGTTGAGGCGCTAAAAGGGTAATGCAAAAGGATGTTTTTTGTCATTCCTGCGAAAGCAGGAATCCAGAAAGGGAACGGAGCAAAAAAATTAAAAACTGGATTCCCGTTTGCACGGGAATGACAGAAATAGAGGGAAACTTTGAATTTAGATATGGGGGTATAGAATGAGCAATATTGGAAAAGTATCACAGGTTATCGGTGCAGTTGTTGATGTTGAATTTGAAGACAAGATGCCTGAAATATTGAATGC
>CAZHHV010000207.1:0-2785 GCA_964532335.1 uncultured Nitrospiraceae bacterium | reverse complement strand
ATGCCGTTTTTCGGTGAGCTTTTTGTAAGTGAAATATTAAAAAAACCTGTGCTGGACCCAAAAGGCGAAGAACTCGGAAGGGTTAAAGACCTTGTGGTAGTGAAGGGCGAAGCATTGCCAAAGATTTCAAGCCTCATAGTCGAGAAGAAGAGAAAGCTTTTCAGTCTCCCATGGGCAGGCCTGAACATATTCAACAAGAGAATAATCTCTGCAAATATTTACAGCGAAGGGCTTAAGACCTATGAAATGAGAGAGGAAGACCTTTTGTTAGTCAGGGATATTTTTGATAAGCAGATTGTTGATGCAAACGGCGCAAAGGTTGTAAGGGTGAATGACGTCAAGCTCGAAGGATTTAATACTGAGGCCGTGCTCATTGCCGCTGATGTCGGGATGAGGGGCATAATGAGAAGGCTCGGAGTTGAAAGAGGCGGAGAAGACCTTATGAGGGTTTTAAGAGGACAGCTTCCATATAACCTGATAAGCTGGGATTACATCCAGCCTCTGGAGCCGAAACTTACTGCAATATCCCTTACTATACCGAGACAAATGATGTCTGAACTGCATCCTGCAGACCTTGCAGCAATAATAAGCCAGGTCTCTCACAAAGAGGGCGCTATCCTGTTTAAGGGACTTGATGCAGAAACAGCTGCTGAGGCGCTTTCAGAACTTGAACCTGATACACAGGCAGCAATAATAACAGGAATGGATACTGATAAAGCAGCTGACATAATAGAGGAGATGCCTCCTGATGAAGCGGCTGATGTCATAAGCGACCTGTCCGCAGAAAAGGCACAGGAAATTCTCGGCAGCCTTGAAAAAGAGGACGCAGAGGACATTCAGGAACTTATGGGGCATGAAGAAGACACGGCAGGCGGTATTATGACAAATGCGTTTATAGCGTACAGGCCTGAAACGAGCGTAAAGGAGGCTATCGAAAGCTTCAGAAGAGACGCAGAAGAAGTTGAAACCATCTATTACATATATGTAATAGATGCGGAAGAGAAACTCAGGGGGGTGGTGTCGCTCAGGGAAATTCTGCTTTCTCCGCCTGAAACAAAACTGTCAGATATTATGGTGACCAAATTGAAGACAGTCACGCCTGAGACTGATGAAATGCAGGTTGCCGGTATTATATCGAAGTATAACCTTGTTGCGCTTCCGGTTGTTGACAGCGAAGGGTTTATTCTCGGGATTGTTACGGTGGATGATATTATTGACAGGATTTTGCCGCCGGCGGCAAAGAGGAAAAAGAGAAAAGTATAAAAAAAATGAAAAGCAGTAATCCCCCCATACTCCCCAGAAAATCCCCCCATCCCCCCTTTGTTAAAGGGGGGATGGGGGGATTAAAGAAGGGCGGGGGGATTTGAAAGGTTTTTTAGATGAAATTTAGCAAAAAAGTTCTCCTGTTCCTGAGCGTAATGGGGCCCGGTATCATAACTGCGAATATAGATAATGATGCAAGCGGGATTACCACTTATTCTGTGGCAGGCGCAAGATTCGGCTATGCGCTTCTCTGGACATTGATACCCACGACTGTTGCGCTTGTCGTGATACAGGAGATGGTTGCAAGGATGGGAGTTGTCACAGGCAAGGGGCTTTCAGACCTCATAAGAGAAAACTATGGCGTAAAATCAACATTCTATATGATGGCAGCGCTTCTAATCGCAAATTTCGGCACAACTCTCGCTAATTTCGCAGGATGGGCAGCGTCAATGGATATCCTTGGATTAAGCAAATACATAATGGTTCCTGTTGGCGCGGTGTCAGTTTGGTTCCTTGTTACAAAAGGCAGTTACAGGGCACTTGAGAGAGTGCTGCTCTTTGCATGTCTTTTATATTTCGGATATGTTATTTCAGGGTTTATGGCAAAACCTGACTGGTTTCCTGTTTTCAAAAACACATTTGTGCCTCAGATAAAGTGGGATTCCGAATATGCGATACTCAGCATAGCAATAATAGGCACAACAATAACACCGTGGATGCAGTTTTACCTCCAGTCATCTATTGCAGAGAAGGGAATAAGAAAAGAGGATTATAAAGCATCCAGACTTGATGTGATACTGGGATGTTCTATAACGGACATAATTGCATTCTTCATTATAGTTACATGCGCAGCCACGCTTTTCCCGTCAGGCATAAGAATAAACGAGGCATCGGAGGCTGCAATTGCGCTCAAACCGCTTGCTGGAGAATATGCGTCTTTCATATTCGCTCTCTGCCTTGCCAATGGTTCGCTTCTTGGAGTGATAATAGTCCCGCTGGCAACAGCATACTACATATGCGAGGCAATGGGGTGGGAAGCAGGCATCAATAAAACATTCAGAGAAGCGCCTCAGTTTATGTGGATATACACTGCCCTCATAGTTGTTTCTGCCTTGGTGATATTGATTCCCGGCGCACCGCTGGTTTTTCTTATGATTCTGGCGTCTGTTGTAAACGGCATATTGCTGCCTTTTGTGCTGATATATGCGCTGTCGCTGGTGAACAACGCAAAGATAATGGGAGAATATGTAAACCCGAAGAGTTATAATTACATATCGTGGGGCACCGTAGTGGTTATAATCTGTCTCACTGTATTTTTTGTGGTTACGAGCATAATACCTGCAGGAGGAAAGATTTAATATAGCGGGTTTAACCAGCGATTTTAAGACAAAGAAGTGGTAGAGAATTTCGATAAGTTAGAACGCAGATAAGGGAAAAGAGAACCTCAGAACTAATGAAACAGCGAGCCCAGTTATTCAATAACAAACTAACACATACGTCTATCGTCAATGAAGTATTTGGA
>CAZHHV010000206.1:0-2811 GCA_964532335.1 uncultured Nitrospiraceae bacterium | reverse complement strand
CAATTGCAACTGCATCTATAATGCCCCTGCCTTTATAGTCCTGAAGCGCCATTGACGGAGAAGCAATCATCAATGGTTTTTGGCCTGTTATTGCCATAACCTTAGAGACTATTTCTTTGGCAAGTCCGGAGAAATCCATCAATCCCGTTGTTGATTTATCTACAAAATCCATGGCCCCAAGTTCAAGGGCATTCAAGGTAAGTTCAGCGCCTTCATGAGTATATTGGGAAAGCATCAGCACAGGAGTGGGTTTTGTCTCCATCATAATCTTGAGAGTTTCTATGCCATCCATCTCCGGCATCATTATGTCGAGGGTTATAACATCAGGCTCTAATTCTATAGCCTTTTTTATTGCCTCTTTTCCATTCCTTGCAACACCCACTACTGCAATAGATGGTTCAGATTCAAATATCCTGAGAAGCGCTTTTCGGATAAATGGAGAATCGTCTACTATGAGGACCCTGATTTTTGACATGTGGGGATCTGTCATTCCGAGCGAAGCGAGGAATCTCGTCTTGAGATTGCTTCGGGACTTTGTCCCTCGCAATGACGACGCATATTCTTCCTATAAACGATTATTCCATTGTTATACTCAGGCCAAAAAAGGTCAGTCTTTTGGATGAGGCTCTCTGCCGAACCTATAAAAAGATACCCTGAATCCGTGAGACAGTTATAAAGATTACCGGCAATTTTGTTAATTGCGCTATCATTCATATATATCATTACATTTCTACAAAAGACAATATCTATATCTTTGATGTCAGTGAAAGCATTGCTGTCAAGCATGTTGCCATGTCTAAAGTCCACATTTTTTGTAAAAGGCTTCCTTAAGGTATAACTGCTTCCTTCGGCTGCAAAATATTTATTAACAAACTCCATATTGCCGTTATTGCCGTTCAGCCTGAACGAGTTCTTGGTATAAGAAGCGTCTGCTGCCTTTTTGATTGCATTTTTGTCTATATCCATGCCGATTATCCTAATATCCCAGTCCCACATAAAAAGCCCGCTTTCCTGAACAAGGATATTCAGAGTATATGCCTCTTCTCCGCTCGAACAGGCAAGAGACAATATTTTTAATATGTTCTGGGGTTTTTTTAGTTTCTCTTTTTTAATCTCTTTTAGTATCTCGGAAAAGACATCAAACTGCATCTTTTCTCTGAAAAAATATGTCTCGTTATTTGTTATATGGGAGGCGAGTGTAAACAACTCGCCCTTTGTAGTATCCGACACAATGAAATCATAGTAATCCCTGTAAGATTTAAGTCCGAGGATTTTCAGCCGGTGAGAGACCTTTGCGTGAAGGGTCAGTCGCTTATCGCCTTTTAATAAAATCCCGAATTCTTTATTAATCAGATTCTTAAGAAGGCCGAACTCATCTTCTGTCATGAAGTCTTTTCTGTCATAAGTCATAATGAGTTTATAGCCGTATTCCCGAAATTTTTCAATGAAAGCCTTGCCGCTTCCCGCACCTCTTCTGCTTCGTCCTGTTCAAGAATCAACAGAATATCTTTAGACTGGGATGTTTTCAGCGCGCCGATAGCAAGGGCGACTTCCGTGCGCACCTCAGGGTCATCATCGTCTGCGAATTTCAGAAGCGCATGGTTTTCTCCGAGCATGGATAGTACTTTAGCAAGAATTGCCCTGTTTCCGCTCGTTTTTTTGAAAGAGTCTATTATTCCCTGTACCGCTTTTTTACCGAGGGACATCAGTCCTTTTATGGCATATTCCTGCAAATCATCGCTGTTAATGGCATCAATGAAATATTGAAGCCCTCTTATATCTTCAGACCAGCTTAATGCGATAAAGGCAGCCTTCTTAAGTTCATGCCTGGGTGATTGCTGTAATTCCATAAGCAGAGGCACAAGGCTTATGAAATATGACGGCAGCGGTCTTGTCCCTTCCCTGTCAGCTATGTTGACTATAGCTTTTAAGGCAAGTCCCCTCATCTCTCCCTCCCTATCGACATAAGGAGTGAGGCGTCTTATGCAGTGCATGTCTCCGGCATTTTCAATTGCAGCAAATGTTATCCCGTGATATTCTTCTTTTTCAAGACACTTATGAAGCACAGATAATGCTTTATCTCCGCCTATTTCGCCGAGGGCCTCTATGCATGCCATTGCCGCCCATGAAGCATCATCAAGCCTGTTTGCCAAAGAGCTGACAGCCATTTCATCGCCGATCTTGCCGAGGGCCTCGGCAGAGGCAACCCTTACATTTATATTGGAATCGTTCAGGGAATCTATAAGGGCATTGAGGGAATTCCCCTGCTTAATGTCTCCAAGTATGTTTGCAGCAAAGACCCTGACATCGGAATCCTCATCTTTGAGCAATGAGATAAGGGACCTGACAGCCTTTCCTCCAAGTGTCCTGTATGCCTCCATGGCTGCGTTCCTTAAGAGGGCGTCCTCTCCATTCCTCAGCCATTCCTCCAGAATCGAAAGATACGAATCTTCGGGGTAGGAAAGAAGGTTTTCAATGGTATCTTTCCTTACCCACCAGTTATTGTCCTTTAACTTATTTAATATCTCATGGATTTCCTGCATGTCATTCCTCGGATTCGCGTTCTTTATTTTTTCTGTCATTCCCGCAACGTCGGGTCATCCTTCTTCTGTTTGTCATGCTGGCTTGTCCAGCATCCTTCTTCAGAAAGATTCCGGACATCCATCCTCCGTAGCAGTGCTACTGCGGAGGACGGGAGCCGGAATGACAGTACAAAAAGTGCATAGAACTTTCATACCTCCACGCCCTGTATCACTTTGAATGCCTCACAGGTCATGCAGTTACGTAATTTAGACCGCGCGTCACCCTGTT
>CAZHHV010000205.1:0-2829 GCA_964532335.1 uncultured Nitrospiraceae bacterium | reverse complement strand
AAAACACGTTGAGTCAGCGAGCCTTCGGTAACATTTTATTATGAGTCAACTGGTATGGCACTGAGGACTTTTGCACTATGGGATTTGAATCTCAAGGGTGGCTTTGAGGGAGGAGAGAATTTGAATCGTTATTGAATTCATACAAATTACCTCTTATTATGCTATATCACAGAGAATCCGATTTCTTTAAGATATTCAAAGGTCGAATGTCTTATGTTGTCTTTAAATCCGGACTTCCATCTCTTCTATGTGCTGTTTTACCAACTCCACAACTATCACGGCATCATCAGGCACTCTGCTGTATGTGGATTTCAGAAAATTTTCGATAGAATCAGAGTAATATGCGCGTTTAATCATTTCTTAATAACTGTCTTTGCGGGAATCAGCTGCTATCATATAAACCATTCTTTCCTTTTCATTGATTTCATAAAAAAATCTGTAGTCCCCTATCCTGTAACGCCAGGTATCGGGCTTGTAGTTTTTTAATTTCTTGATATTTTTCCCGAGATATGGATTGTTGCGCAACTGCGGATATACATACTCCAATAATTTCTTCCTGAGCCTTTCACCCTGCCCCTCGAAATCCTGTGTCAGGTCTCCAAGAAACTGTTCAGTCTCAAAAATTCTATATTTATCCAACCAGGTTGCCCTTTCTCATTTTTGCGTGGCTATGCCCCTTCTCAAGCTTTTTAAGCAGCTTTGTATTTGAAAATATCTCTTTCATTTCAAAGTCATCAACAAGCATATCTTCATTCAGTTTTTTTAAGGCGAGTGTTTCTATCAGATTGGACATGCTTCTGTGTTCTTCGCTTGCAGCATCGCTGAATTTCCTGTAAATTTCATCTTCTAACCGTAAAGTTATCGTTTTTGGCATTTGCTTTCACCTTCCTTCATTTTCATTCTAATATAGATTAATTCATTCAATATAAGTTTTTCAAGTAAATAAGATATATGCGGGTAAATTAGCCTTTGTCAGTTTAAGCTGTCGTATGATTTGCATCATAAAACTATTTCCTGCAATATGTTAAAAATAAATCATGTTAAAGGAAACTTGTCCGGGAAGCAAGGAGATAAGGAATCCTTATCCAGAGGAGATAAAGTGCATTGTCTGCGGAGGGACAACAGAGATATGGACTGATGAGCCCGAGACTATTTGCAAAACATGCGGAGGCGCTGTTTCAAGGGATATGCGAATGACCTGTATAAAGTGGTGCCCTGCGGCAAAAGAATGTGTTGGCGCAGAGAAATATGAAAGGCTTATCAAGGCGCTGAAAGATTAATTAAAACTGATTCCTGCCTATTTTGACCAGTCGTATCTTCTTCTGCTCCTGTGCGTGATATATCTCTCGGCAGAGAGGGCTGCCACGCAGCCGTTTGCCGCAGAGACAACAACCTGTCTTACCTCTGTGCATGTCATATCACCTGCCGCGAACACACCGGGGATTGACGTCTCCATCATCCTGTTTGTGACGATGCATTCTTCCTCGCTGAGTTCAACATTGCCGCCGAGGAAATCTACTATAGGCTTATTGCCGTGGAGGCATACAAAAACTCCTGAAAGTTCCAGAGAGGTTTCTTTTTTATCGCTATCTAACATCTTTATCCGCTCAACAACTTCATTGCCCTCTATTGCTGTCACTGACCGCCCGAGGAGGATTTTAAGGTGTGGTTCGCTTAAAACAGGATAGTCATCTTCAACCTTTAGTCTTGATGACGGCGAGATGAGATAAACAATGTCTGCAAATTTTGTCAGGAGCCCCGCCTCTTTCACTGCCTCTTCAGAATCTCCTATTACACATACTGTCTTGCCTTTATAGAACGCAGCATCGCATATTGCGCAGTAACTTACGCCCTTTCCGAGAAATTCCGCCTCGCCTTTTATCGTGGGCTTCCTTCCCATGGAGCCTGTTGCCATGATTACAGTCTTCCCGCTGTAGTTCTTATCCATTGTAAAAACTTCTTTTACATTACTGCTGAGATTCACCCCTATGACCTGAACCTCAGCGTATTCAGTGCCGAAATTAATTGCCTGTTTTCTGAATATATCCAAAAGTTCTTTTCCTGTGAGCGGTTCGGAAAGGCCCGGATAGTTTTCTATCCTGTGCGCAAATGCAAGCGCGCCCGCGGTTCTGGATTTATCAAGGACAATTGTTTTCAGTTTTGCCCTTGCCGCATACTGCGCAGCGGAAAGGCCTGCAGGGCCTCCGCCTATAATTATCACATCATAAAGGTCGGTCATTTTTCTTTAGAATAATTATAACAGAAAATGGTTTTGTTATGTCCTGCCTGTTATTCCCTTGATTAAATCTATTTTGCCGATTATGCCGAGTATCTTTTTCCCCTCAACAACAGGAATAAGATGAACCTTTTTTTCAGACATTATGGTGGCGATGTCCTGAACAGGCGTGCCTTCAGCAACAGTTATGACCTCTTTTGTATAGATGTCATTCACTGTAATTGCTGTCATTTTTTTAATCTCTTTTTCTATCTTGCCCGGGCTTTCAAGCATGATAAATGAGTCAAAGAGTCTCATTACGGTCGGAATGTGAAGCCTTTTGTTCTGGCTTATCAGGTCGTTTTCCGTGACTATGCCGATTAAATTTTCATTATCATCTACAACAGGCACGCCGCTGATTTTATGCTCCATGAGTATCCGCGCCAGTTCTTCTATCGTAGTTGTTGCTCTGACTGTTGTCACACTCTTTGTCATTATGTCTTTAGCTGTCAGCATTGTTTCTCCTTATCATCTTTTAGAGATATAATACTGTGTGCAGGAAGCAAAATCAATAATCTATTGTCCTGTCTGTAACACTTCTTTACACTTTATGT
>CAZHHV010000204.1:0-2848 GCA_964532335.1 uncultured Nitrospiraceae bacterium | reverse complement strand
TATTGATTTACTCGGGCGCCAAATTCCTCTGCCCCTGCGCAGGCACCATCAGCCTCATGCCCGGCACAAGTTCCGACCCTGCATACAGAAGAATTGATGTGGATGTGAACACCGGAAAGGTAAGCGGATTGTTCTAAGAGATTAAAAATTGAATTATAAAGAGGGCGGCTGAATCCAGCCGCCCTCTTTTGTTTTAGTGCTCTCACTTTGATTTTTACTCTATGGCACTTTGAACTTCAGCACTTTCATTTTATTCCTCCACAACCTTCACCTTCATTTCAATCCTCTCATCAGGATTGTCGCTTGCGTCTCTTGGCTGGTTCACTATCTTGTCCACTGCATCCATGCCTGAAACCACTTCTCCGAATACCGTGTACTGCCTGTCAAGGAAAGGCGCATCAGCAACACAGATGAAAAACTGGGAACCCGCGCTGTCCGGGTTTGCAGACCGGGCAGCAGAAAGGGTTCCTCTCTTGTGCGGTTTGCTGTTGAATTCAGCCTTGACCGTATGTCCGGGGCCTCCCATTCCATGTTTTGACTTGTCAGGACTTTTAGAATTCGGATCTCCTCCCTGTATCATAAAGCCCGGAATAACGCGGTGGAATATCGTGCCATCGTAAAATCCTTTTTTTGCAAGGTCTGTAAAATTCTTAACGTGATTGGGAGCCACATCTGGGAAAAACTTTAACTCAATATTCCCGAATTTACTCTCTATTGTCGCCTTTGTCTCTGCCATTTCATAATCTCCTTTTTGTGATTTTATATTAATGCTTGAATACCCTCTGTCCTGTAAATACCATCGCTACTTTTGGGTTAGCCTGATTGCATGCCTCTATAACCTCAAAATCGCGCTCCGAGCCTCCGGGCTGCACAACTGCTGTAACTCCCTGCTTTATTCCGACTTCAATTCCGTCCCTGAACGGGAAGAACGCATCGGAAACCATCACAGCTCCGATAAGCCCTCCCTTATTCTTCCTTGTCTCTTCATCAATCTCCTGAAGCAGTCCTGCATCACGCTCTCCTCGCGCAACTTCCATCTCAAGTGTCTTGTAAGGGATACCGTAGTTCTTAAAACATAATGCATCCGCATATTTTGTATATGCCTTAAATACCGCAATCTCGGCAACGCCCACCCTGTCCTGCTCTCCTGTGCCGATACCTACTGTCTCTCCGTTTTTCACATAGATGACAGAGTTTGATGTAATGCCCATCTCAACGCTCCAGCCGAAAATCATGTCTTCGTATTCCTTATCAGTCGGCATCCTTTCTGCGGCGTATTCTTTGCCTTTGTATGTCGTCTTTGCAGGAAGAAAATCATCTTTTGACTTTATCCTGCTTAGCTGTGACTGCTGGACTATCAAGCCGCCGTCAATCAATGATTTGAAATCAACAAAACGGAAGTTCCCGTATTTTTCAAGGTCGTTTATTTTGCTGACTTTTATAATCCTGAGATTCTTCCTCTTTGCGAGAATATCAACTGCGCCTTCTTCAAAATCTGGAGCTGCCACAACCTCAAGGTAATTTTCGTTAACAGCCTCTGCTGTTTTTTTATCCATTGCTCTGTTAACAACAAGGCATCCGCCGAATGCGGCAATCCTGTCTGCCATATTCGCCTTCTCATATGCCTCTTCAACTGTCTTTCCGAATGCGGCGCCGCATGGGTTGTTGTGCTTTAAGATAACCGCAGCAGGTTTATTCGTGAGATATTTTAGTATGTTTAATCCATTATCAAGGTCTGTCATATTAGTTTTACCTGGATGTTTTCCTGCCTGTATCATATCCTTTTCAGTGATGCTGCTTACAAGCCCGTTTCCGGCATTTATATACTCACATCCTCCGAGCACCAGATTACCGTTTACCAGTTCATAGATCGCTGCCTGCTGGTCCGGGTTTTCGCCGTAGCGCAATCCCTTTTCTATCAGCTCGCCTGTCTTTTCATCAGGTATCTTCCATGCACGTTTTTTGTAAACGAGCGTCTGCTCGCCGAATTTTATTGTCATGTCATCCGGAAAATTATCATCCATAATAGTGCGGTACATCTTTTTGAGTTCAGACATAAGCCCTCCTCGGGATTTAAAATAGGTGTAGCTATAATAACAAAAAAAGGGGCTATTCTCCACAGAGAGAATGCACAAAGTGAAATACTTACCGATTAATTATTTTGTATGGTAACCTATGTTCTTTGATAGAAGGCGAGATGGTTTCAAATTCAGGGTCTTTATGAACAAGAACACCATCTGCTGCCTGGCTCAATGCAGATATATATGCATCAGCTAATGAAATGTTGTTTTTTGCTTTTAACCTGCCTGCCCTTAAATTTAAATCCTCATTTGATTCTTCAATCTTAATCTTAAGTGACTTTAACAACTCAATCCTCTTGATTGCTTCTTCGTCACCCTTTTCCTGCATAGTGATATAAAAAACTTCTGTAAGACTAATGAAAGCGAGATAGATATCTATTTCGTCAGCTTCCGCCCTGATTAAAAGATTCTCTACGAAATCCGAGCCTTCTTCGTCTTCAATATAGGTTAGAATAGCAGAGGTATCAAGGACATAGACTTCTTTATTGCCTTTTTTCAAGCCTAATATCCTCAGCCCTTGATTTCAGCAGTTTTTCGGCAAGTCTTTCTCCTCTCCCTAAACCCCTTAAATTTTTACGGGCTTCTTCAGGAGAAAACTTATTTTCGTTGTTTGGGAATATTACAAGCACCTCTGTTTTCTTTTTTGTTGTTATCGCTTCTATAGGTTTTATTTCATTACCATCAAATATCGCCCTTATTGCCTGCATTTCCTTCACCTCCTGATGTTTGACTAATTATATCATTCAAAAGGTTTTTATAGCAAAATT
>CAZHHV010000203.1:0-2850 GCA_964532335.1 uncultured Nitrospiraceae bacterium | reverse complement strand
CCTCATCCTCTGACTGGGCAAAGGCAGGGGTTAATAAAAATCCAAAAAGAAAAAGACTTATAAATACTTTCTTTGCAAGAGAGGATTTGTTCATCTCACACCTCCGTTTTCCTTTGTCATTGCGGCAGAGCCTGTCCCTGCTTGTCGGGGATCGCCGCAATCTTTCTGAAGGATTCCGAACAAGTCGGAATGACAGACAAGAAAGATTTCCGCCTGCGCGGGAATGACGGAATTAGCTGTTTTCCATGCTCTCAAATTATATCACCGCACACTTTTTGTCAACCCCGTTAGAAAATTGGACGGGGCTTGTAACCCCATCCGAATATACTGTTTCTATACATGCTAAATGATAGGGCTTCTTATCTAACGGGGTCAAGGTAATTTTCACATTAGGTAGCATAAAAGCTTCTGTGTAACATCTTGAAGCAAAGAAAGATTCTATAAAAAAACCTGTAGGACTGTCCGTCCCGTCTCCCCTTCACTTAATGACAGCCATTGCTAAATTAACAACTTCCGGCAAAATCAAAAACAGGAACTTCAAGTTTTTTAACAGGTTTAAATTTGTCTTTTGCAAACTTCAGCAACTCATCGGTAACATTGGGCGAGTAACTCTTTTCACCGCAGCGTTTGCAAACCTCAGCAGGCACATGTTCTACGAGAAAAAACTTGCCTTCCTCTTCATAACTAAAGGTCACCGACATTTTCTTTGTCTCACCGCCACAAAAAACACATTTCATTCTTTTTTCCTCCTACTTCTATAATCTATCCATTCTGCCTCATCCGGGTCATATACAGTGATAACAACGACTGATGGAGGCAGTGAAATCTGGATATGAAGATTCCTGCCTGTTTTAGTCCTTCCATAAATGAGACAGCTCGGAGAATATTTGTCATCTGGATATTCTTCAATAACCTCTCCAGATAATACAGCTTCTTCAATTTCAATACGATCAATAGACCTCTTTATCATTCTTTTTACAGCATGATCAGAGAAACGATATTCTCTTTTATTTATTTTAACTCTAAGCCCTTCAATTCCCATAATTTTATTTCGTGCAGATAACGATGCCGTTTTCTTTCGTTCTGTTTTAGTGCTAATTATACACTATCATAGAGTCATGCCCAAGTTGCATAAAAATCTGTAGAGCTGTTTGCATATCGCCCCATCCCTAAACGTCCCCTTCTTTTGCCGCCTTGAATCCCTCTTTAAGAAGCACAATTAAAACTATCGTAATCCCGACAAAAATCCCTGCTATGTTTATGACCTTAAGCCACATGAGCATAATCAGAATTACAAAAAAAATAAAAAGCCTTATAAGACTGAAGAATACCAGCTTTCCGCTTACCTGCTCCCCTGCGCCGACCAGTCCTCCAATACCCCATGCAAGCCCCTTGAGATTCGCAAGAGCAAGTATCCCGCCAATCAGGATGCTCAGAGGAAGCCTCTTCCACTCAATTACAGCCGAAACTATCGCAAAAGGTATCAGTACAAAAACAGACTGCCTATATACCCTTTTTATTATTTCCGTCATCTCCATCGTATGTCTTCCTCGCCATTCTTATGAGTTCGCGAAAGCCTGCAATTATCCCGAGCATCAAGAAGATTATAGTAAACCACGGAGAAGTATTGAAGAGCTTATCAAGTCCGTATCCCATAGCAAGCCCGACAAATGTTGCAAGCACAAGGTTAAGCCCTATTGTGCTTGCCTCAAGAAGCTGCCTGAATAATGGTTTATCCGACATAAAATTAAAAGAAAGTTAAGAGTTTAAAGTTATGAATTAAGAGTTTTAAATCCGCCCTTATTTTAACTTTCTTTTAAAGACTCGTAAACTGCTTTTACTGTCTTCTCTATATCGTTTTCAGTATGCGCAAGCGACATAAAACCTGCTTCAAACTGCGAAGGCGCAATATTAACTCCTCTTTTAAGCATCCCCATAAAGAATCTGGCAAACCTTGCGGTGTCAGATGTTTTTGCAGTGTTGTAATCAAAAATATCCCTATCAGTGAAATATGTGCAGAACATTGAGCCTGCCCTGTAAAATCTGGTTTTTACGCCGGCTTTCCTTGCCGCATTAACCAGCCCCTCTTCAAGTATTGCACAGAGTTTTTCGAGTTTTTTATAGGTCCCTTTGCCTGATAGAATCTTGAGGGTTTCAATGCCTGCTGTCATTGCAAGCGGATTCCCTGAAAGCGTGCCTGCCTGATAAACAGGGCCTTCAGGCGACACCATTGACATAATCTCTTTTTTGCCTCCGTATGCGCCAACTGGAAGCCCGCCTCCTATCACCTTGCCAAGACATGTCATGTCTGGCTTTATCTTAAAATATTCCTGTGCGCCTCCATGCGCAACCCTGAAACCTGTCATAACCTCATCAAATATCAGAACGATTCCGTATTTTTCTGTTATCTCTCTCAGCGCCTCGAGGAATCCCGGACGCGGAAGAACGCATCCGATATTTCCAACAACAGGCTCGAGTATCACACATGCTATTGATTTCCTTTCCCTGTCAATCACCTTCCTCAATGCGTTTGGATCATTTAACGGAAGCGTTATCGTATTCTGTGCATAGGATTTCGGAACTCCGGGGCTGTCGGGGACTCCGAATGTTGTTGCGCCTGAACCTGCCTTAACAAGCAGGCCGTCTGCATGGCCGTGATAACAGCCCTCAAATTTTATTATCTTATCCCTTTTTGTAAATCCCCTCGCAACCCTTATTGCGCTCATCGTTGCCTCTGTCCCTGAATTCACCATCCTTACCCTATCCATGGACGGATAAGCCTTAATAACAAGCTTTGCAAGTTCAATTTCAAGAGTGGTTGGAGCGCCGTAGCTTGTTCCTCTTTCTATT
>CAZHHV010000202.1:0-2957 GCA_964532335.1 uncultured Nitrospiraceae bacterium | reverse complement strand
GCAGCAGGGATGAGTATCTCGCAATCAATAGAGAATATCTCTTCGGGCTTCCTGACACTCCCTTTTTTATGATTTATAACGCTGCCTGTTGAGTCCTTTGTCTCTATGAGCGCTTTAACGTCTAAGCCGTTAGGATTATGGATTGTGCCTTGTGTATCGCTTGCAGCAACTAGTATTGCGCCTTTTTTCGAAAGGAATCTGGCTGCTGCCTTACCAACGCTTCCAAAACCCTGAATTGCAATCTTAGACCCCTTTAGTCCTATCCCTGCAAAAGGGCATGATACCTCTGCACATTCGGAAAGACCAAAGCCAGTTGCACCGAGCTTATCAAGAGGCAGCCCGCCTATTTTTTCAGGTAAGCCTACAGCCCTTTTTGTTTCCTCATAAACCCATCCCATGCACTGTTCGTCACTGCCCATATCAGGCCCAGGAATATACTCAAATAAATTTTTAATTTGTTTTGCAAAGTCTCTGAAATATAATTCTTTTTTTGAGTCTTTTGGGTCGGAGATTATGCCTGCCTTGCCGCCGCCATGTGGAAGTCCTGCAATAGAGTTTTTCAGGGTCATTGTTCTTGCAAGTCTGGCCACTTCAAGTGTGGTTATGGATGGTGAAACCCTTACGCCTCCTATTGAAGGACCTAAGGCCGTATTATCAACCACAACAATTGCCTTGAGTCCGGTTTTCGGTGAATAAAGATGAATGATTTTTTGAGGTCCAAGCTCGTCAAAAACAACTTCCTTCAGTTCGATATTCATGCAATTGCTCCTGTTTAAAATAGTATAAAAATATTGTATAAGAGAACAGGGATGATGTAAAGAAATCTCTCATGAAACCGGTAAAAATTTAGTCAAGAACCTTCAAAAACGCCTCAACAACCTCAGGGTCAAATTGTGTGCTGCTGCATCTTTTAAGTTCAGACATGGCATATTCCTTCCCGGGTGCAGGTCTGTAGGGCCTGTCTGCTGTCATTGAATCAAAGGAATCCGCAACACAGAGGATTTTTGCAAGAAATGGGATTTCATCACCTTTAAGTCTGTCAGGATAGCCTTTCCCATCTATTCTCTCATGATGAGCCCTTATTACTGGAAGTAGATGCTCAAGGTCTTTTATGGGTCTTAATATCTCCTCCCCTTTAATGGGGTGTTTCTTGACCAAAGCAAACTCTTCGTCAGTAAGCTTATCGGGCTTATCAAGGACAATATCGTATGTCCCTATCTTCCCGATATCATGAAGCAGGGCTGCTGTTCTGAGGTCTTCAAGCTTTCTCTCATTCAACCCCAGCTCTTTTGCTATAGAAATAGCATACAAAGAAACCCGCTCTGAATGACCCTTTGTCCATGGGCTTTTGGCGTCAATGGCATTTGCAAAGGCAAGGATAAGATGTTGATGTAAATCCTTTAATTCTCTGTATGAAGCAGTGGCATCCCTGAGCATATTGAGGAATGCATTACGGCTTTCGATAAGTTTCTTTTCTTTATCCTTTAAATCTGTAATATCAATTATTGAATGCACATAGGCAATTGTAATGCCTTCTTTATCAAAAAGAGGAGCGACACCCAACATGAAATATTTGGCGAGGGCTGAATCAAAATATTCAAATGTCTCCGCCTTCTGGCTCTCTATTGCCCTCGACAGCGGACATCCGTCTATGGGTTTATTGTGTTTATGAACCACTTCATAGCATTTTCTGGAAATCAACTCTTTTACGGGTATCCCTGAAAGTGTTTCAATATATCTGTTTGTCCTGGCGATATTAAATTCACTGTCAAGGAGCATAACGCCATAAGGCATGGAATCAAAGGTCTCACGCCATTCGTCTGATGCACGCATGAGTTTTTTCTCAGATGCCTGTGTCTTTCTTAAAAGCTTTGTCCTTTCATTCACGAGGTAACCTGTGGCTGTGGAAATAAAGGGTGCAATGGCGATCATAATATGAAAGAAAAGCTCATAGTTATAATCTGGTTTGAAAAGGTGTGTCAGTATCATAGACTCATAATGTGTATAGTCATAATAGAGATAAGCCACAAGAACAATATAGCCTGAAAGGGTTATTGCTATAGCGAGTTTAGATCTCATTTCTTATATCTTGAAAGCTCTTCCTTCAGCTTTTCTATCTCTTCCTTAAGCTCCAGCATTCTTAACTCTCTGCCAATAGACATATCATAAAATTCCTCAAGTTCTACCACTCTCTTTTTAATATCCTCCTCCGCCTTCTTGCGCTGGATGATACCGGCAAGCACACTGGCTATTGCATTGAGGAAGTTTTCCTCCCTCTCATCACGGGTATGTCCCTCTTTCAGATAAAGCACAACCACACCAAGTATCCCGTCAGCGGATGTTATAGGAATGCAGTAATGGCCGTGGGGAGAGATGCCCTCATATGTATTCTCGTGCCGTTCATCAAGGCAGCCGGCGAACTCTATCTTTCCTGATACAGCCGCCCTGCCGCACAGGCATCTTCCAAAAGGAACGCGGGCGCACATGGCCTGCAGTGACGCAGGGAGATTTCTTTGGGTTTTAAGTGTTAGCGCGCCGTCTTCTACCAGAAAAATCCCCCTCTTGGTTTCCAGCGAAAGCCATGGAATAGAAATTATCTCGTCAATGACCATGTCTAACAGACTTTCCAGTGGAACCGGCTGCAACGAAGTAAGAAGCGCTTTGTTTAAAACTGTCAGGGTCTGATAACTCACCTGGAGCTGTTCATCAGCCAGCCTGCGTTCACGCCTCACAACAGCCTCGCGCAGCTCCCGTTCAATGGCTGGGATAAGCCGCTTCAGATTGCCTTTGATGAGATAATCATTGGCCCCATTCTTCATGGCTTTCACTGCTATTTCCTCGCCGATGGTGCCTGAGACGAAGATGAACGGGATATCCAGCCCAGTTTCCCTCAATAATTCCAATGCAGCGGTTCCGCTGAAATGGGGCATGGTATAATCGGCAAGGACAATATCCCA
>CAZHHV010000201.1:0-2968 GCA_964532335.1 uncultured Nitrospiraceae bacterium | reverse complement strand
AGATATGAGATGACACGTAGATTGTTTTTAGTAATTTTAATCTCTGCCGCTATCTTATTAAGTTCAAATATGGCTTCTGCTGAACCGATAAAATCTTCTGATATTGATATCATTGAGCCTGATGAACATGAAATTTTTAATGCAGTTCTTGATAAACTGGGCGGCTGCGTCCCGGTAGAAAAAGTACCCGGATCCGGAGGTGAGCTTATCCAAATAAAACAGGGAAATGTCGGCACTTTCTATAAACTCCGGATAGGTGTCACAAATATAATCAAAGCTGATTATCTTGATGAGGCTGGCATAAAAAAGCATGGTTTAATAGCTGTATTGACATTATTTGTTGAAGGGAATCCCCCGCAAGAAAAGGACTTTAAAGTTCATGCGGGGCAAAAGATAATAATGGATAAATACTCAGTGTATGTGGAAGAAATACGAGGAACGGTTAAAGGCTTAGTAACATTGCGGATAAAGAGTATAAAAGGGGATGGTTCTAATTAAATGGAAAATGCTGCGAATAAGAAGATAGGGATAATAAATAGTCCCCTTTATTTTCCTGATATAAATTATCTGGAGGTGTTCTATGAAGAGACTGCTTATAACATTTGCTTTAGTCCTTTCTCTTGTATCCTGTTCCTGGCTAACGAGTTTTTATGTTGCAAACAAGTCCGATAAGCCAATCGTGGTAACTTACCGATACAAGCAGTATAAAAATCCAAAAACCCAAGAAACTATCTGTTACTTTGAAGAATCAAAGGAATTACCCAGAGTCTGTAAAGAGGATGATTGCAGAACACTTCAGCCAGACGAATATAGATACGATAAAGATAAATGCGAATTGGAGGTCACTTTAGCGCCTGGTGAGGCTATTAAAGTAGCTAAAATATGCTGTACATATACTGGTCCTGATGAAGGGTTTGCTCATAGATTTGATGTTGGAGAACTTACTATAAAGACACCCAGTGGCTTAATTAGATACGATGGATTTGAGCTCTTAAAGGCATTCAAAAAGAAAGACGATACGCTGTATGTTTTGGAATATAGGTGATGAGAAATTGGAGGATCAAGATGAAAAGTAACATTTTGTCAGGCTTGGTGATATTGATATCGCTTTTCTTTTATGCCTTCTATGTGCAGGCACAGGAAAAGCCTGAGATTTTCGTGCAGACAGGGCATACCGACAGTGTAAAAATCGTCGCAATAAATAAAAGCGGCACATATCTGGTAACGATGGAAGAAGGCGGCCGTGGCATGTGGTATATAAAAATATGGGACACCGCCATAGGCAGGGAAATTAGGACTCTAAAACTGGAACCAAAAGACGGTGGTGCCAGTAATATTTATTTTATCGATGACAGCAGATTTATTGTTTTTTATCAGAAATCTGCCGAGATATTTGATCTCTCTGGACCGAAGACTGACTCGATAAATCTTCCGAAAATTGGCTTTGTACAAAATCCGGTTATCGGCAAGGACGGACAGTATCTGTTCAATAAAATTGATTCTGATGGGACAAAAATATACAGCATGAAGGACGGGTCGGAAATATCCCTGCCGGAACTGAGAAAATACAATTACGATGAGAGATACCACCGTGCCGTGGCGGATTTGGGATACGCATATTACGGAATATTCCATAAAGGACAAAGCCCAAAAGGAAATGTTGATTATGTGATTTATGATGACAGCCTGAATATCCATATGAAAGGTTCTCTGAACATTCCGGGCTTTCCTTTTGGGAGTACATTCAAGATATCTTCCGATTTAAAATATGTAGCTCGTAAGAGTGGAGGGTTCATCAGTTCAGATGATATAGAGGTCTACAATCTGCTAACAGGGGAACGGTTATGGTCATATAAGCCGAGGGCACTTGCAAAGAAAGGGGCGGGTCATGATGAGGAAAGACTTTATTTCGGCTTTATACCCGACGGCAGGCTTAGAGTTGAATACGAAAAGCAGAATAATACTATGAGTAATTTTACTAAACGCATGGAGCTGGTACTGATCAATCCGGTCAATAACGGGATTTACACTGAAAAGAGCATAGTGTTTGATGGACTGATAGGTTTTGAAAGCAGCCCATATGTGATAACCGACAAAGGTATGCTGATTGCCGGATTTGCCAACGGGAATGTGAAGATGACCGACATAAACACAGGCGCGGAAATAAAGAGTTTCGGCGTTAAGCCTTCCGTATTTATCCATTCAGTTTGCGTTGGTGACCAGGTTCTTAATTATGGGGGGGACTTTTCAACGTCAGCATCACCCAAATATATAAACGTGCGTTTCAATCTGTGGGATTTGGGCGCAGCCAGTCTGAAAAAACTGAATGTGACGACTGAAACAGGTCTGCATGAAAAACCGATAAAAATCGGTAACATTAACTTAACAAGCTGGTTTTCCACTGATCCTGATCGCCTTTACAGTCAGATTCCCGTAGAATTCATAACTGAAGATTTCAAAAAAAACGATACTTACGGACGCATATTGTCACTACCTGGCTTATTGAAGAACAACGCTGGCGACTTTTCTACTACGGAAGAGCAGCATAAGCTGGTTCTGATGAACAGAAAAACCTCGAAGAAGCTGGCTGATCTGTATGCCTTTGAGGACGGAGAATGGGTTGTCATCGCGCCTGAAGGCTACTTTAACGCCTCGCCGAATGGCGCCAAGCATCTGAATGTAAGGGTTGGCAACAATGTTTACTCCATAGACAATTTCTATGAAAAGTTTTTCAACCCTGTTTATGTAGCATCTGTATTGCAGGGCAAAAAGGTTGAGGCTGTTGCAGATATAAGGAAGGGCATTCTCACGCCTCCTGATGTCAAGATTATCTCTCCTGAGCCGAATACATCATTCAGCACAGACACTGTGACAATAACCATCTCTGCAAAAGATACGGGCGGAGGCATTGACGAGATACGGCTCTATCACAACGGCAAGGCAATAGGAGAAGATACAAGGGCTGTAA
>CAZHHV010000200.1:0-3013 GCA_964532335.1 uncultured Nitrospiraceae bacterium | reverse complement strand
AAACACGTTGAGTCAGCGAGCCTTCGGTAACATTTTATTATGAGTCAACTGGGGGCTCGGTGGCATTGACATTAATATTGGATATGTTAAGCTTTTAATTAAGAGAGCTTATTTTTTTCAGATATGAGATGGAAGGAGACCGATAATGTTAACAGGGAAAGAAAACCTGATACAGTCGCTTATTGAGGCGTACCTCATGGAAAAGGGCACAATGGATTTCTACTCCCATGCTGCTGCAAAGGCACTAAACCATGATGCCAGAAAAATGTTTGGAGAACTTTCTCAATGGGAACATAAGCATATGGACTTTATCGGATGCCTTTACCAATCAATTCATGAAGACAAGGATGTGATAGGTTTTGAAAAATTCACAAAAAAGACAGATGCTTCTGTTACCGAGGCGGGAATTCCGGTGAAAGACCTTGAGGCGAAACTTGAGAAGCATGAGTTTGTGGACGACATGGGAGCCTTGATATTAGCGCTGGAGATTGAGGGCAGGGCATACAGCCTTTACAGCAAGCTTGCAAAGAGCGCTGTTGATGCAAACGCAAAGGTTGTATTTCAGGAAATGTCGGAACAGGAAACAAAGCATATTGAATATCTGAAAAAAAAAAAAAAAAAACTTGGTGAGACTGCGTAAATATTTTATTTTTTGCATGTCATTCCTGCCCCTTTTGTCATTCCCGCTTTCGCGGGAATGACAAAAGGGGCAAACTCCAGCAGGAATCCAGATAGACAAAAGGAACTGGATTCCGCATCTCGTAGCGAGTCTCCGCGAAGAGTCGCTCCGACAAGTGCGGAATGACGAAGAGGGAGGCACTAATGAATGCAATTGAGATTGCTATCAAGATGGAGACAGACGCAATAAAATTCTATAAGGCGGCGGCGGATAAGACAAAAAATTCTGTCGGCAAAAAAATGTTCCTGACCGTAAGGGAAGATGAAAAAAGGCATCTGCAAATGCTTTCGCAGATATTCAAAGGGCTTGATATAAAGGTCAAGGATGTCAGTCCCATAAAGGACATTAAGACAGTTTTTGAATCAATGAAAGACAAGATGATGAAACAGGTCAGGGCAACCTCTGATGAACTTGAAGCATTTAAGATTGCCATGCAGATGGAAAAAGAAGGAATTAAGTTTTATAAAGAAGCTGCTAAAGGGGCAAAGAAAGAGAAGGAGAAAAACCTTTTCAAAAGGCTTATTCACGAAGAAGAACAGCACTATAATATATTTGCAAGTACATATTCTTTTATGTCAGACACCGGTAACTGGTTCATGTGGGAAGAACACAGCATTGTTGAAGGATGAACGCCCTGGGCGTAATCAGTTTTCAGTTGTTGGTTGTCGGTTTTTAGACTAATAACTGACAACTAAAAACTAACAACTTTTTCTGGAGGAGGAAAATGGGTTATTCGAATGTTGCGCTAAAGGACAAGATAATGGAGATGTATCCTGAGATTACAAAGCACGGCATTTCCGTCTCGCTAGATTTTGATAAGGCAAAGCATGCCTATCTGCTTGCCTTTAAAAAAGACAACCGCGAGCTTAAGACGCACATCGAGAAGAAGGATGCGGATGAATGCATGGACGGGATTAAGTGTGTTTATCTGGGTATGCAGGTTGGAGAGTTCATTAAAAACTTTGAGGAGAGGAAGTAGCTCTACTATTTGGGCTGCGTTGTCACTACCGTTCTTTTGCTCTGCTGATCTACTGCTCTGCTGCGCTTTCTTTAATCCCGCGTGCTGCCGGAAGTTTGAAGATTAAATAGAACCGTTGCTTTTTTTTAGCTGTCAATACTCAAGCCTGTTCCTATTGTCCCCGCTATTCGTTTCTTCATCAAATAATAGTACTTCCTTTTCTGTCAATACGGACACGGCTGCTGTTAAAAAAGCAGCTTTTCGGTTAATATATTTTCGTGAGTGATAAGACGATTAAATTCAGGAAAGCGCCGGGAAAGATTCTTGTCATCAAGCCGAGTTCTCTGGGCGATGTTGTCCACAGCCTGCCTTTTCTTAATGTCCTGAGGGAGAGGTTTCCGAAGGCAGAGATTCACTGGGTTATTGCAAGAGGGTTTGAAGACCTTCTTGAAGGCCATCCCATGATTAAGAAGCTCTGGATTATTAATAAGGATGACTGGAAGATGATTAACAGTGTACGGACAACTATAAAAGAACTGAGGGTATTATTCGGGTCTTTGAGAAATGAAAAATTTGATCTTGTCATAGATTTGCAGGGGCTTTTGCGAAGCGGGATGCTCAGCCGCGCAACTGGCTCTCCTGTCAGGGTCGGCTTCAAGGAGGCAAGGGAGGGTAGCAGGCTTTTTTATACGCATAAGATTACGGGAGGTAAGGAAAGGCATGCTGTTGACAGGTATCTTGAGATTGCAAGATTTTTAGGATGCGATATATCTGATATCAAATTTCCTTTTCCCCTTTTCTTCAGCTCTCAGTTCTCAGTTCTCAGCTCTCAGCTTCCCAGGGAGTACGCCGTCATTGTCCCGGGTGCGAGATGGGTTACCAAAAGATGGCCTCCGGAAAGATTTGGAGAAGTTGCCTCAACATTACCAATTAAGTTTCTTGTTATTGGTACAAAATCAGATTCAGATATAGCGAACAGGGTTGTAAGCAGTTCTAGGGGGCATGCTGTTTCTGTTGCCGGAAAGACCGATATAAAGGAGCTGATAGGTATAATCAGGACAGCCAGATTTGTTTTAAGTAATGATTCCGGGCCAATGCATATTGCCGCTGCCCTGGGTGTTCCTGTTTATGCTATATTTGGCCCTACTAATCCTTTAAGGACAGGGCCTTACGGTAAATCGCATGTCATATTCAGGAAAGGACTTGGATGCTCTCCGTGTTACAAAAAACAGTGTAAAAATATTCGATGTATGGAGCTGATAAGCGTAAAAGAAATAGCTGACGTTATCAGACAGAGCGGATATTGACAGGGGACAGAAGGTATCCAGTTGACTCATAATAAAATGTTACCGAAGGCTCGCTGACTCAACGTGTTT
>CAZHHV010000199.1:0-3044 GCA_964532335.1 uncultured Nitrospiraceae bacterium | reverse complement strand
GATTACAACATACAATGATATGTATTTCTTTGAGGATGCCTCAGGCAGGGCTGCGAAAAAAATCGGCATGAGGGCTGTTCTCGGCGCAGGAATAGTTGACTTCCCTACAGTCGCAGGCAATTCGGCAGATGAATATTTAAGCAAGGCGGAAAGATTCATAAAGGAATGGCAAGGCGATGATTTGATTGTCCCGTGCATTGCGCCTCATTCAGTTTACGCATGCAGTCCTGAGACTCTCAAAAAAGTAAAAGAACTTGCTGATAAATACAATGTCATGATTCACACGCATCTTTCAGAGACAAAGTGGGAGGTTGAAGAGATAAAGGGCAAGTACGGCTTAACCCCTGTTGAACATCTTAAAAAGATCGGTCTTCTGGATGAGAACATTATTGCAGCCCACTGCGTATGGATTGATGAAAAAGATATAGAGGCTGTTGCAAAACACAAAGTCGGAGTCTCTCACTGCATAGAGAGCAATCTTAAACTGAGTTCGGGCATTGCGCCTGTGCCTGAGATGCTTAAGGCAGGCGTAAAGGTAAGTCTCGGAACAGACGGCGCCGCAAGCAATAATGACCTTAATATCCTGAGCGAGATGTCAACTGCAGCAAAAGTGCATAAGGCAGTCTCAAATGACCCTACTGTTCTAAATGCAAAAAAAGCTTTGCTCATGGCGACAAAATGTGGCGCTGATGCTCTTGGGCTCGGAGGCATTACAGGCAGCCTTGAAAAAGGCAAGGCAGCAGACATAGCGATAATAAACCTGAATAAGCCTCATCTTACGCCTCTTTATGATATTTATTCACACATGGTCTATTCAGCGCGGGCATCAGATGTAGAGACAGTATTTGTTAACGGGAAACTTGTTGTTGATAAAGGCAGGCTCTGCACTGCTGATGAAGATGAGATAACGGCTAAGGCAAGAGAGTGGAGATGCAAGATCAAATAACTTGTGCAGAACTTCTGTACTAAAGAAACTCAGGCAAAAGGCTCATCAGCCTCCAGTGTTTAAAGCCGTTTTCAGTCACATATGCCCACTTCTGAATGTCCAACAGGGTCTTCATCCTATATGAAGAAAGGGAATAGTAGTCTATTTCTACTTCAACCTGAGCAGTGCCGTTCTTCTCCTCATACCCTACCCTCACAATGCGGCGGTCTATCACTTTAATATTTTTCGCCGCTTTTACCCTTGCACTGAACTCCTGTGCAATGCTCTCCGAGGCAAAAAAGCCTGCGGCATCAAAACTCTGCGAAGACAAAAACTTATTATACTTGTTGATGCTGTCATCAAATTCCGTCCGCACAGACATCACGGGCATACAGGCAGAAAGTGCGACAGCAGCAAGCATACCCCAGAAAATAATCCGGATTTTATTTTTCATAGGCATTTTACATCTCCCTTCTTCCCTCAAGCGCCTTGCTTAAAGTCACCTCGTCAGCGAATTCAATATCGCTTCCGATTGGAAGGCCGTATGCGATTCGTGTAACTTTCACACTGAAGGGCTTCAGGACATCTTTTATATACTGAGCCGTCATCTCCCCTTTTGTATTGGGATTCGTAGCAAGTATTACCTCTCCCACGCCGTCGCCTCTCACCCTCTCCACAAGCTCGGCTATCTTTAGTCTGTCCGGAGTCATCCCGTCTATGTGCGAGATTGAACCGAGAAGGACATGATAAAGTCCGTTGAATGTCTTTGACCTTTCAACGACAAGGATGTTGCTCGGCTCCTCCACAATGCATATCTTTGTTCTGTCCCTTGACTCGTCCCTGCATATACTGCACACCTCGGTGTCCGTAATGTTAAAGCACCTGATGCAGAACCTTGCCTTCTCCTTAACATCATTAATAGCTTTGGCTATGTCTTTTGCGCTTTCTTCAGACAGCGTAAGTATGAAAAAGGCAAGCCTCTGCGCGGTCTTTCTTCCTATCCCGGGGAGTTTTGTAAGTTCACTTATGAGGTTTTCTATTATTCCCTGCGTCATAATCACCAAGCTTCTTTAGAATATAGCTTACAATCTTTCGTTGTCAACGCCTTCTCTTTTCTCCTGCCATTTATAATATATATCTCCAAAAAATATTGCCGCAGCCGCAAGGATAACCCCTGCGATGACATCCACAACATAGTGATACCGGCAATAGACGGTAGAGAATAGCAGAAGGATTACAACTGGCAGATAAATCCGGAATAGAGTTTTCTTGTACCTGTATGCAAGGTACAGCACTGTCAGCGCAACGCCTGTATGCCCGCTCGGGAACGCATCACGTTTTATGCCTTCAAGCTTGTTTAGAAGATTCTGCATCGGCTCCGCTATAAAAAATCCTTCAAGCCTCTGCGTCTGTAAATGAGCAAGCTCAAATCTCGGGCCGAGCGCAGGCCAGATTATATAGCCAAGATATGAGAGATAAAAACAAAAGAGTATCAGAAACAGCGACCTGTCAAACTCTTTTCTCTGATTGTCCTTTAGCAGTGTTATGCCGAAAACCACAAGCAGAAAATAATATGTAGAATACGCTGTCTGTAGAATGTCCGTCAGAAATGGGTTCATTATCGCCTCGAGCATGACAGTGGGATGGTTCCCGAAAATCATGTAATCAAGCCTTACAAGCAAAGGGTCTATGTCTTTTGGATTCACATAATGGACAACCCATTCAAGACTGTCAAAGAGTATGACAACGCACATTATCGGGAATACAAGGTCATAAGTTATTCTCATAAATCTGTTCCTATCCCTGAATCTTATAATTATGAATTGCGTAATGAGCAGTGCGGTGTATATTGAGATTAAGAGCAGCCTCTTTGGGATAGCAGAGTTAAATGCAATTGTGAGCAGCAGCAAGATGCTGACAAACACTGCTGTCACAGTATCAGCAGGCCTTAAATTAAATAGTTTTTTCATAACTTGCTCAGCGCCCGAATTTTTGCCTTTTCTTTTTTAGAAAGCCTTCTGGGGCTTCCTTTTTTAGGAAGTTCATATTCATCTTCGTCAATCAGGTCAAATTCGCCTGTCTCAACCTTTAAGGGCTTTCCAAGTATATCCGAAAACTC
>CAZHHV010000198.1:0-3056 GCA_964532335.1 uncultured Nitrospiraceae bacterium | reverse complement strand
AAACGTTCAATTGCTTCATGGCTATCATTTATATTGGCCTGAATTGGATGTTGACCTTGAAATTGACAACCTCGAAAATCCTGAAAAATACCCCCTGAAATTTGAATTAAAGAAGCATCTAACGAGTCATTCAACGGGACGGCGAGTAGCCGCACGTTAATTCAGGCGTTCCTCTAAAAAAATCCGCCCAATAAAAAGCATTTTATAGTGATAAAGTGTCAGCCTTGAGCTTACAGACCAAGAAGCCTCATTCCTTTTCCGAGATGGTAAGCATTTTTTATTGCATCGTCTATAAATTCCTTTGTCTTCTTCACTGACTCAAGCGTTGAATGTCCGGTTGCAAGCAACGCAGTGATAGCCGCTGAAAAAACACATCCTGTTCCGTGATATTCCCCTTCCCTCTTTGCAGACTCCAGCCTGAAAAAACTGAATCCGTCATAATATAAATCAAGCGCCTCTCCTTCCAAATGCCCTCCTGTTATCACCACATTCTCAGTCCCCATTTTTCTTAGTTCCTTTGCGGCTTCTTCCATGTCAGTTACATTTTCTATTGATATGCCTGTCAGAACAGATGCCTCATAGATATTCGGGGTTATCACCTTTGCCAATGGGAAAAGCTGCTCTCTTATTGCATCCAGTGTTCCGTCCTCAATAAGACTGACCCCTGATGATGATACGCTAACAGGGTCTATAACGAGGTTCTTAAGTGAATACCTTCTTATAGTTTCAGCGACTGCGCCTACTAACTGTCTGCTGTAAAGCATGCCTGTCTTGACTGCATCAGGCGTTATATCTTTTAAAAGAACGTCAAGCTGCTCTGCAAAGAAATTCTTATCAACAGGAAAGACAGAGATTACGCCCTCTGTGTTTTGGGCTGTGAGCGCGGACGCAACCGAAAGTCCGTGGACTCCGAATGCCCTGAACACTTTAATGTCAGCCTGAAGCCCTGCCCCGCCTGTAGGATCAGAACCTGCTATAGTGAGCACGGATTTCATTTATGAATTATAACTCTGCATAAAAAAGATTAACAAGTTGACAAATGTTTTGCAGATAAACAGCGCTGTAGATGTAAAATTTTTTATAGATTCATAAAAATTAAAAATCGCAAAACAGCTTTTATTTTATGTTATCATAACCCTCCCTCCAGTTCGCTGGACTTGCTATAGTAACGCTCTTAATAAATTAAGGAGGTTTTAAGGTAATGATAATAATAGGTGAAAAATTAAGCATTATAGCCAAAAGGGTCAGAGAGGCAATGATGAAGAAAGATAAGGGGCCTATACAAGAGATCGCAATCGCCCAGTGGAAAGCCGGAGCAGGAATGATAGATGCAAACATAGGCCCTGCGGAAGACGGCGGAGAAGATTTAATGCAGTGGATGGTAACAACAATACAGGAAGTCGTATCTTTGCCGATATGCCTTGACACAACAAATGCTAAGGCAATAGAAGCAGGACTAAAAGTGCATAATAACCAATGGGGCAGACCCCTGATAAACTCAACATCTAACGACCCTGAGAGATTCCCTATTCTTGAACTCGGAGCAAAATATAATGCTCAGGTTATAGGGCTTACAGTAGGAAAAGGCGGGCTTCCCGCAGATGCGGAAGAGCGCGCTGCCATAGCAGCAGAAATAATGGGAAGGGCAATGGAATACGGGGTTCCACTTGAAGACATCTACCTTGACCCCTTGGTCTTGCAGATTGCAACCTCTCAGGACCACGCAAGGCATGTAATAAAGGCAATAACGATGTTTCAGGAAATGAACGATCCACCGATGAAGACCGTTGTCGGCCTTAGCAATATTTCCAACGGTTGTCCAAAGCATATAAGGCCGATATTGAATAAACACTATTTTATAATGCTTATGAACGCCGGACTAACAGCCGCCATTGCAGACGCTCATGAGATGGCGGAAGCCGTTCAGGAGAAGAAGATGATTGAGGATGTCCTTGCAGGGAAAAAGATTGATGACGCTAAAAAAATGACAGAGATAACAAAAACGATTGATGTCATTATGGGCAAAACCCTTTATGCGCATTCGTATTTAGAAATGTAAATTTATTAAGCTGAAAGCTGACTGCTATCAGCTAATAGCTTGGAGGTTAATATGGCTTTTACTGCTCCAAAAGAGACTTATTCGGGCAAAGTTTATAATGTAACAATAGGCACAGGCGACAGGGCAGCAAGTTTCGGAGGGGAAAACGTGCTTCCTTTTTTACCTTTTGAAGGGACAATCCCTAATAAGCCTTTAATCGCATATGAAATACAGGACGTTCCTCCGGCAGACTGGCCTGAAAATGTTCAGAAACCCTTCAGCAGTGTTTCAGGCGATCCTGTTACTTGGGCTAAGTTCTGTCAGGACACGCTTAAGGCAAAGGCTATAGCATTAAGGCTTATCGGAACCCACCCTGACAGGGAAAATCGTTCACCGGAAGATGCCGCAAAAACAGTTAAAGACGTGCTTTCTGCCATTAATGTGCCTTTGATAATACTTGGAAGCAACAATGCTGAAAAAGACGCTCCTGTCCTTATAGCCGCCGCTGAAGCTGCAAAAGACAAGAACTGTATATTGGGCAAGGCGCAGGAAGCTAACTATAAAACAATCGCTGCCGCTGCAATGGCAAATAACCACAAACTTATTGCGATGTCAGAGCTTGACATAAACCTTTCAAAGCAGTTGAACATTCTCATAACCCAGATGGGTTTTGACAAGGAAAGGCTTATAACAGACCCTATGTGCTCTGCTCTGGGGTATGGCCTTGAATATACATATTCGGTCATGGAGCGGATACGGCTTGCCGCGCTTACACAGAATGATCTCACAATGCAGCCGCCAATGCTTGCAGATGTAGGCATGTATGTATGGAAAATCAAAGAGACGCAGGCGCCTGAATCTGATGTGCCGCTCTGGGGAAACGCAGAGGAAAGGGGAATAGCATGGGAGGCAACTACTGCTGCCGCGCTTCTCATGGCAGGCGCAGAACTCTTAATCATGAGACATCCAAAGGCTGTTGAGGCAGTGGGAAAATTAATAGAAGAACTTATATAGCGTT
>CAZHHV010000197.1:0-3066 GCA_964532335.1 uncultured Nitrospiraceae bacterium | reverse complement strand
GGCCATGACAAAAACCCTCAAAACATTTAAGGCTTACCTGCCGAACAATCCCATATATCAAAAGTTTGCTGCAGAACTCCTCGAGAAATTTAATCCCTTTTTTGAAATACACGATTCGCTTCCCCTTACAGTAGAGCAGTTTTCACTGTTGTTAAACGGAAAAGAGGTTTTCCACAATGAAGACAGAACTGATAACATTGCACTCATGTTATTTGTGGATGGTATAAGAGAGATATGCTTTTACAAGGGAATAACCTTAAAAGAACTGATAAGTTTTGTAGATATTTTTAAAGCGGTATCAGAAGGTCAGAATCTTGAGGATGATGTTGTAACACTTCTGTGGGAAAAGAATATTGAACATATCACTTATTCTGTTTCAGAAGGATTTATTGAAGAGGAATTGCCTGTTGACAGCGAACTGCTCATGGAGGAAGCAGGGGATGAATTAGCTCCGATGGGCGCTATGTATATGGATGTTGTTCTGGCTCCACCTGTGATTGACTTTGAGGTAGCGCCTGTAAATGCTGACGAACTGAATACTTTACAGCACGAGATACGGAGATTTGAGGGCGACGTCTTGCTCTCTGAGGCAACAGAATTATTTTTCGAACTTATGACAACAGAAAAAGATATAGAAGGATTTAAAGGGTTTACGAGGAACGTTGGAAAAATGATAGATACCCTGTTTGAAAAAGACTCGATAGAGAAAGTTACAGAGCTCCTCAGCAGATTGATAGATATACGCGAATCTGGAATTTCATCCGAACACAAAAAGATAATTGATGATGTCATTGACAGGGCAGGCAGCGAAGATAAGCTCAAAAAACTCTTTGCCGGGGATAAAAATCTTGATAGCGTTCAAACATATTTGCTTCTTCTTAATAAAAATGCAATCCAGTCTCTCCTGAACATTCTTGGAGAACTTGAGGACAGGAAGACGAGAAGATACCTCTGCAATATCCTGTCTGTCATAGGTAAACAGGCAGTAGAGCTATTTGCCAGCGGCATTCATGATAAGAGATGGTATCTTGTCAGAAATACCTTAATGATACTCGGCATTATAAAGGACCCTGCAGCGATAAAATACATAGAAGGGACATTGACCCATCCTGAACTCAGGGTAAGAAAAGAGGCTGTAAGGGCGCTGGATTCCATAGGCACAGAAGAGATAAGGGGTCCGCTTATGGCTGCTCTGAGAGATAAAGACGCTGGCATAAGAACCAGCGCTTTAAAGGCATTAAGAAGATTTGGTGATAAGAAGTTGTTTGATATTGTAAAAGAGAGAATATTAGCAGGTGATTTAAAAGAAAGGCCCTTCACTGAAAAGAAAGAGTTGTTTGAGGCATTAGCAGAGACAGGCAGGGATATGGCATTCCCGATACTCTCTGAGTTTTTTAAAAAAATGGGATTATTCAGGAAGACAGAAACAGAGGAGCTGAGGGCGTGTGCTGCGTATGGTCTTGGAATCCTCGGCACCAGAGAGTCTATTATGCTTCTTGAAAAAGGGATGCGGGAGAAGGAAGGACTCTTGAGTGATGCCTGTAAAAAATCACTTACAAGGACAGGCGTTAGATGAAAGATAAAAAAAGCGATGATGCATTTAAGGAGAATGTTGCAAGATACGGGAGGTTGATAGTAAACCACCTCTCAATCCTTGTAAAGCTGACAGGGATTCACGGTTCAATAAATGAGGCTATGATAAATGCTGCATCGCGGCTTCTTTCAGACCTTGAACCATTGCTTGGTGAAGAAGGGACATTGAGTCTTAAGATGGTTGAAGGGTCATTTTTTATTGAGGATGTAAGGGTAAAGGCATCCTTATCAGATGTTGATAATTTTGAATTCCTTGCGGGGGAGTTTAAAAAAAGGAAGATAGGCGCTCTCGCATTCAGGGCGCCGCTTCAAAACGATGACCTGATATATCTTGCATATTCTATCAAGGGTGGGGCTGAGGCGTCTGAGATACAGTCATTGCTTGAAAGCAAACTGACAAAAGGCATCTCTATAGGAGGGCCCCTCTTTTTTGAAAAAAAAGAGTCTCTGGATATGAGTGACACCAGAGAAGTTGCGACAAGATTATATACCATAGGACTCTCTGCTGTTAAAGAGATTGACGGTTCTGCCAGGACAGGAAAACCGATAAACATAAGAACAGTCAAGAGAGTTATCCATGCAATAGTTGACAATATCTTAAAAGATGATACCTATCTTCTGGGATTCACAAGCCTTAAGAATTTTGAAAATTATTTATACAATCACATGTTAAATACCGCTATACTTTCAATAGCAATTGGCAAGAGAATCAATCTTCCAAAGAATCAGCTAAGCAGCCTCGGGATAGCTGCAATCTTTCACGACATAGGGAAGGCTGAAATCCCGCTCTCAATTTTAAATAAGCCCTCAGAGTTCAATCCAAAGGAATCGGAGCTTATAATGAGACATCCTGCAGATGGTGTGAGAATACTGATAAGGGCAAAAGACCTCAGTGATATATCAGTCATCTCTATGCTTGTGTCTTTAGAACATCATATAAACTATGACGGAACCGGTTATCCTGACCTCACAAAGAAAAGAACGCCGAATATCTTTAGCAGGATTATAAGTATAGCTGATTGTTATGATGTACTTACATCAGGAAGGGTATATAAACGGACTGCCTATAAACCTGAAAATGCCTTAAAGTTTATGCATGATAAAAGCGGTGAATTATTTGACCCTGTTCTTACGAGGGTGTTTATAAAGATGTTGTCAGGGAACAGTCCTGCTTTACACTGAATACCGAAAAATAGCGATAGAAGATTGTCATTGCGAGCAAAGCGAAGCAATCCCAAGCCTTTGTGATGAGATTGCTACGAACCCTTCGGGTTCTCGCAATGACAGGTATGCCAAGGCTTTGGTGTTTCTATCGCTATTTTTCGGTGAATACTAAATCTTTGCTTTCTCTATTTTTGCCCAAGTGTCACGCAGGGTCACTGTCCTGTTGAATACGGGTTTTTCTTTTGTTGAATCACGGTCAACGCAGAAATAACCCATTCTTTCAAACTGAAATCTGTCACCGGTTTTTGC
>CAZHHV010000196.1:1960-3083 GCA_964532335.1 uncultured Nitrospiraceae bacterium | reverse complement strand
TCTTATGTGAGGCAACGATACGCCTTCATATAGATTTTTGATGAGGCAATTCGTTATCTTGACTTTATTCCTGCTAAAAAGATATACTTTTCCTCTGGAGAAAAACAATGGGTACATATACTACATACCATCCTCACAAGATTAAAAGGAAACGGACACACGGCTTCCTTGAGCGCATGAGTACAAAGGGAGGACGCAAGGTCATTCAAAGAAGAAGGGCAAAGGGCAGGAAGAAACTGGCCGTTTAATCTTTGATTCCTTATCGCAGACAGGGCTTTACACCTATGAACCTTATTAATAATGTGAGCGGCTCTGATGCATACGGTAGAGGAGTGCAAGGTGGGAGATATAATTGAAAATATCTTATTAGGTGCTATAAAGCTCTATAAATATGCAATCTCGCCATTACTGCCTGACAGCTGCAGATTTGTGCCTACGTGCTCCGAATATTCTGCAGAGGCAATCGAGAAATACGGCGCGGTAAAAGGCAGTTATCTTTCATTAAGGAGAATACTTCGGTGTCATCCGTTTCATAGCGGCGGATACGACCCAGTAAAGTAAAAAATAATGGGCACAGAAAAAAGAACATTAATAGCTATAATCCTCTCAATAATCATTCTTGTAGGGTATCAGTTTTTATTCCCTACTCCGCCTCAGAAACAGCCGGTAACCGGACAGACAAAAGAAGAAAAGAAAGAAAGTAAACTGCAGGAGCCTGTCAAGCCTGTTTCCGTTCCTGTTTCAAAACCAGCAGTATCACCAACAGAAGAAAAAGAAGTCAGGATTGAAACAGGCCTTTATTCTGCAACTCTTTCGTCAATAGGCGGGACAATAAAAAAATGGGAATTAAAAAAGTATAAAGATAAAGAAGGGCTGTCTGTTATCCTTCAGCAGGGGCAAAGCGTTTATCAGCCTCTCAGCATGGGGTCCCAGAATAATTTTAATCTTGCAAAGGTGAGTTTTAGAATCTCAGGCAGAGACCTGAAACTTAATGAAAACACAAGCACAGGCGCCATTGTCTTTGAATATGCAACCTCTGAATCTTCCATAAGAAGAACTTACACTTTTTATAATGACAGCTACAGGGTTGACCTTAAGGATGAAGTTGCGGGATTGCCTGAAT
>CAZHHV010000196.1:0-1950 GCA_964532335.1 uncultured Nitrospiraceae bacterium | reverse complement strand
AATACTGGATAACCACAGGCACTGACTTCGGTATTTATGACAAAAAAGACACGTCAGTGCATTTTGGCCCTGTGCTCCTAAAAGATGCTGAGAGAATAGAATTTGACGCAAAAAAACTGAACGAGGCTCCAAGTTATCAAGGCAGGCTTAAATGGATTGCGCAGGAAGATAAATATTTCTTTTCAGCTATCGTACCTGTAACTCAGATGGATGAGGCAAAAGCATGGAAAGTTCAGGATGCGTCCGTTATCGCATTCAAGGGAAAATCCGGCATCAATAATTTTATCGTTTATGCAGGGCCCAAAGAACACGACAACCTCAAAAAATTAGATGCCGGGCTTGAGCACATCATTGATTTCGGCTTCTTCTCCATCATATCAAGGCCGCTGTTCTGGCTTATGAAATTTTTTCATAACTTCATGGGGAATTACGGATGGGCCATAGTGCTTTTGACGATAGTCACCCGAATCCCGTTCATTCCGTTGATAAACAAGAGTCAGGCAGCAATGAGAAAGATGCAGGAAATCCAGCCCAAAATGGCTGAGATAAAAGAAAAACACAAGAAAGACCCGCAGAAGATGCAGAAGGAAACCATGGAGCTTTACAAAAAGCATAAGGTAAATCCGCTTGGGGGCTGCCTCCCGATGCTCCTCCAGATCCCTGTGTTCTTTGCGCTTTATAAGATACTTTCTGTTGCCATTGAATTAAGAGGCGCACCGTTCATTCTCTGGATAACAGACCTTGCAGGCCCGGATACGCTCTTCGGGCACATTCCTTCGTGGTTCCCTTTGATTGGAGGTTTCGCTGTCGGTCCACTGCCGATTGCCATGGGGATTACAATGGTCATCCAGCAGAAGATGACGCCGTCGTCAGCCGACCCTGCCCAGCAGAAGATGATGATGCTCATGCCGATTATATTTACATTTATGTTCCTCAATTTTGCGTCAGGGCTCGTACTTTACTGGCTGGTGAATAATATTCTTTCAATTGCTCAGCAGTTTCATGTGAACAGGAAACTTGCAAAAGAGACAAGCTAAAAATGCAGAGCACATATCCAAAATTAATGCATTCCTTCACTCTTAATTTTTAACTTTTAACTTTGATGTTGCAGGATGACACCATAGCCGCCATCTCAACTCCTCCCGGAGAAGGTGGAATCGGCATTGTCAGGCTCACCGGAAAAGACGCAATAAAAATAGCGGACAGGCTGTTTCATTCTTCAAAAGGCAAATCTCTTTCCGATTCAGCCTCGCACAAGATAATCTATGGCTTTATAAAGGACTCAGACACAGGCGAAACAGTGGATGAGGTGCTTGTCTCGGTAATGCGCTCGCCTAATACCTACACCAGAGAAGATATTGTTGAGATAAACTGCCACGGCGGGATGTCCCCTCTGAGAAATGTGCTGGAACTTGCAGTTAAAAACGGGGCGCGGCTTGCTGAACCCGGAGAGTTCACAAAAAGGGCCTTCTTAAACGGCAGGATTGACCTGAGTGAGGCAGAGGCAGTGCTGGACCTCATAAGGGCAAAAACAGATGAGTCGCGCAGAATCGCTCTTGAACAGCTCAGAGGCAGGCTCTCTGAAAAGATTCTGAATCTCCGGGAGCAGATTACAAAGATATGCGTCTTCATTGAGGCCTGCATAGATTTTCCTGAAGAGGACATAGAGCTTGCATCGAAGAAGGAGATCATTGAATCAGCAGAGACAATCCTGAAAGAGCTTGCGTCCCTTTTAAAGAGTTACGATGAAGGCAGATTTTTCAGAGAAGGGCTTGCAGCGGCAATCGTTGGAAAGCCTAATGTCGGAAAATCTTCTCTCCTTAATGCGCTTCTTCAGAAAGACAGGGCGATTGTCACAGATACCCCAGGCACAACAAGGGATACCATTGAAGAATATCTGAACATCAACGGCCTGCCGCTTCGCATAATTGACACAGCAGGAATAAGAGA
>CAZHHV010000195.1:0-3162 GCA_964532335.1 uncultured Nitrospiraceae bacterium | reverse complement strand
AAGGGTGGGTTCCATTCCCACACGCTCCCGCCATTAAACTTCGCTAATTCTTGATTTATCACTTCCGTCATTCCCGCCACGTCGGGAATCTTTCAGAATGATTCCGGACAAGCCGGAATGACAAATAGGTAATTAATGAATGAAAATATTATGTCCCGTCTTGCTATGAACTCAAAGATTCTTTGCGATAAACCCGTTCAGCCCGTCAGTGTAAACTTTCCCTGATGTCAGAAAGCCTTCATTGTGCCCGCCTCTTATCTGAAGAAACTCTTTGGGCTCTGCTGCATTTTTAAAAAGCTCAGCGCCGTGCTCATAAGGAATCATCTCGTCCTGCGGGCTGTGGATAAAAAGTTTCGGTATGTTAATCCTGCTGACTTTATCAATAGTTGAATATTGGAAGCGGCTGATTAATCTTACAGGAAGATACGGGAAAAACTTTGCTCCAAGAGCAGGAATGGATTTAAATCCTGATTCAATGATAATGCCTGCTGCCGGCTGCTTGAGCGCAAGCTCTGCTGCAACAGCGCTTCCCAAAGAGCGTCCGAACAACATAATCTTTTCAGGGCGCGCACCTTTCACATTAACAAGATATTCCCATGCTGATTCTGCGTCAAGATAGGTCCCCTCTTCTGTCGCTGAGCCTTCACTTCTTCCGTAGCCTCTGTAATCAAATATAAGAACGCTGAGTCCTAAATCATGGAATATGCGGATGGAATCCAGACGGTGTGAAATATTGCCTGCATTCCCGTGGCAGAAGAGCAGAACTCCGCGCTCATCCTTTGCAGGCACATACCACGCCAAGAGTTTAATATTGTCTTTTGTTGTTAGAGTAAGCTCTTCATATTTCAAGCCTATGTCCGCTGGCGTTCCCTCTATATCCTTTGTCGGATAATAGACCATGCTGCCCTGTCGCAGATAAACAAAACCAACGAGGAGCAGATAACCAAGAGCCAACCCGATGAGAATTGTGTAAATCATTCTTCTTGTCTTTATTGCCATAATTCAATAACTGACATCTACTGCATCACATCTACGGAATATTATATAATATTAACAGCCGAAGTGGCGGAACTGGCAGACGCGCTAGGTTCAGGGTCTAGTGGTCGAAAGGCTGTGCGGGTTCAAATCCCGCCTTCGGCACCATTCATTTGGACTACTTAAACTACGCTGTTGCCAAACCCTTTGAGCGACATCAGAGAATTTTTGGTAACAAATCTCGGCGAAGTGGAAGATAAGCAATTTCAACTGTCTGAGCCAAAGGCGAGTTTTGAAATTGCCTGTAACGAGCCATAGATTTGTCAAAAAGTCTCTGCAGAAAGCGAGAAGGTTGTTTGGCAATAGCCTCCCGTAAAACAGTATTGGCAACAGCATAATTTTAGGGGTCTCCTTCTGCTATACTTTATTCATGAAGAATCAGGAAATAGCCGCTATCTTCAATGAGATTGCCGGCCTGCTTGAGATAAAAGGCGAGAATCCATTCCGCATCAGGGCATACCGAAGGGCTGCGCTGAACATCGAGGGACACGCAAAAAACATCGCAGACCTGACCAGAGAAGAACTCCTTGAAATACCCGGCATAGGAAAAGACCTCGCTGACAAGATTGAGGAATATTTAAAGACAGGAAAAGTCGCAAGTTACGAAGTCCTGAAAAAAGAAGTTCCCGAAGGCCTTTCTGAACTCCTTTCTGTGCCAAGCCTCGGTCCAAAAACAGCAAAACTCCTTCACGAAAAACTGAAAATAAAAAACATTGACGAGCTTGAGAAACTCGCCGGAGAGCATAAACTTGCCGGACTGCCGGGGATAAAGGAAAAGACAGAGGAAAATATAATCAGAGGGATTGAGATGCTCAGGAGAGGTAAAGAAAGACAGCCGTTGGGCAGAGTGCTGCCTATCGCCTCTGATATTGTGGAATACCTTAAAAAAAATGCGCCTCTTAAAAAAATAAGCGTGGCAGGAAGCCTGCGGAGGATGAAAGACACTGTAAGGGACATTGATATTCTGATAACCTCATCCAGTCCTCATGATGTCATGAAAACATTTGTTCATCTTCCTGATGTAAAAGAAGTGCTGATGCAGGGCGCTACAAAGTCAAGCATTATAACGAGTGAGGGAATTCAGGTTGACCTGAGAGTGGTTGAAGACGAATCTTTCGGAGCAGCGCTCGCCTATTTTACAGGCAGCAAAGAGCATAACATCCGTTTAAGGGAAATGGCTGTTAAGAAAGGGCTTAAGATAAATGAATACGGCATATTCAGGGAGAAGGACAACAAAAAACTCGGAGGCAAAAACGAGGAAGACATCTACAATATACTCGGGCTTCAATACGTCCAGCCTGAAATGAGGGAAGACAGGGGAGAGATTGAGACTGCCCTGAACAATGCCCTTCCGAAACTAATTGAACTTAAAGACATAAGAGGAGACCTTCATGTGCACAGCGAATGGAGTGACGGAAGTCACACATTTGAAGAACTTGCCAGTGCGGCAAAAGAAAGGGGATATGAGTATATAGCCATTACAGACCATTCAAAAGGGCTCGGTATTGCAAGGGGGCTGAATGAGGAAAGGCTGATGGAGGAGAAAAAAGCAATAGACGCTTTAAATAAAAAACTCAGCGGGTTTAAACTCCTGATAGGGATTGAGGTTGATATAAGAAGCGACGGCAGGATGGATTTTTCTGATGAAGTCCTTGCAAAGATGGATATTGTCGTTGCATCAATACATTCCGGGTTCAGACAGAGCAGAGAACAGCTTACAAAAAGACTCGTCTCGGCAATGAAGAACCCTTATGTATCTGTGATTGCGCATCCAACAGGAAGGCTTATTGGAGAGAGAGACCCCTATGAGGTAGATATGGACTACATCCTTAAAATTGCAAAAGAGACCGGAACCGCTCTTGAGATAAATGCATACCCGCTGAGACTTGACCTCAATGATATCTATGCAAAAAAGGCAAAGGAACTCGGGATTAAGCTTGTCATAAGCACAGATGCACACCTCACAAGCCAGTTTGACTATATGTTTTACGGCGTATCAATAGCAAGGAGGGGGTGGATTGAGAAAAAGGATGTGCTGAATACAATGAGCTATAATTCTCTTGCAAAGGCATTGCCCAGTTGACTCATAATAAAATGTTACCGAAGGCTCGCTGACTCAACGTGTTT
>CAZHHV010000194.1:0-3186 GCA_964532335.1 uncultured Nitrospiraceae bacterium | reverse complement strand
GTGCTTATGGCGATAACAATGTCGCCTTCTTGTCCGAGCGCCTTAAGCTGCCTTGCAAACACATCAGAATAATCATAATCATTTGCAATAGAAGTAATGACTGCCATGTCAGTATTAAGGGCGATTGCAGGAAGGCCCGGTCTTTCCTTTTTGAACCTGTTAACAAATTCAGCCGCTATATGAGAAGCGTCTGTTGAACTGCCGCCGTTGCCAAAGAGAATAAGTTTTTTGCCGTCGTTAAATGTGTCGGCTATTGCTTTTGACACCTCAATTACAGCGTCAACGTTCTCTTTTATGAACTGTTCCTTGACCTTTATGCTTTCTTCAAATGCCTTTAAGATTTTTTCTTTCATAAGTGTATTGATAGAGTAATTTAATTATGCTTTACCTGTCAATTGATTTTTAGGGTAAAATATGAATAAAGGGCGTACAGAATCATGAATATCCAGAGAAACGGCCAGTTAACAGACAACATGGAAAGGGCATCAAGACTGCGCGAGATATTTGAAACCCTCTGCGAACGTAACAAAGACATCCCCGTAATAGTTGAAGGAAAAAGAGATGCGCTTGCGCTCAGGGAACTCGGGCTTCAGGGAGAGATACTCATGCTTCACAGCGGGCAGAGCATATATGACTTTTGCGAAGCGATCTCGGAGAAGTTTCACCGTGTGATAATACTCCTTGACTGGGATGAAAAAGGAGAAAGCCTGAATAAAGCTCTATGCAGGCACCTGAATGGGCAGTGGGAAGAATTCTCGGCGTTCAGGGAATTGATAAAGATACTATGCCAGAAAGAAATCCAAGATATAGAGGGAATCCCAAAACTCATCAGGAGACTCGAAGCGAATGAAACAGGTTGGCAGTAAGGGTGAGGATCTCGCCGCTGAATTCCTCAAAGACAAGGGTTACAGGATAATCGGAAGAAATTACAAGACTCCAGTTGGGGAACTGGATATCATTGCAAAGGACGGAGAGACGCTTGTTTTTGTTGAGGTCAAAACCCGTTCAAGCAATGCCTTCGGTTATCCGTTTGAGGCCGTAGACTCAAAGAAAAAACATAAACTGAAAAACCTCGCCCTGTTCTATCTTAAAAATCAGAAGAAAACCTGCGCTGCCAGATTTGATGTCATAAGCATTAATTTAAGCGGAACCAAAAAAGAAATAGAGCATATTAAGGATGCATTTGAAGTATAGAGCAGTTGAAAACATCGCTGTTTTTATAATAGTATATTAGAATGCCGAAGTGGTGGAACCTGGTAGACACGCACGTTTGAGGGGCGTGTGGGGTAACCCATGCGGGTTCAAATCCCGCCTTCGGCACCATTATATCTCTCTTGACTTTACAAAAATAAAATTTCAGCTAAAATCTAATTAAGATTATTTCTGGAGGTGCATTATGTGCGAACCATGCTGCGGTTTAAGGGTTGGGCAGACTGTCCCAGATTTTAAGCTGGAGACTTTTGAGCCCACAGAGAATTTCTTCGGAGAAAGGAGACTTGAGACACTGAAGAAGGAAGGAAAATGGACCATACTTTTTTTCTATCCTGCTGACTTTACGTTTGTCTGAGCAACGGAATTCGCTGATCTGGCAGATCAGTATGAGAATCTTAAAAAAGAAAATGCAGAGGTTATCACGGTCAGCGCCGACACTAAATTCGTTCATCTTGCATGGAAGAGGGAAGAAAAAATGCTCGAAAAAGTGAAATTTCCGATGGGTGCAGACCGCACGGCAAAACTCTCAAAGATGTTCGGAGTTTATGACGAGGAGACAGGACATGCGCTGAGAGGGACATTTATCATAAACCCCGAAGGAAAACTTCTTGCATCAGAGGTGAATTTTTACAATGTCGGAAGAAATGCAGAGGAAATATTAAGAAAGCTACAGGCCAACAAACATCTTGCAGCCCATACAGATGAGGCGTGCCCCGCCTCATGGAAACCCGGTGAAAAAACGCTTCATCCTTCTGAAAAGATGGTGGGAAGGGTTTTTGAGGCATTGAAATAGATCATCGGGTTGGCTGTTTATAATGTAACTATGCCTGATTTAAGGATAGGATGCAGCGGGTTTAATTATCCCGGCTGGAGAGGAAATTTTTATCCAGCAGACCTTCCGCAGAAGAAATGGTTTGAATATTACTGCAGGGTATTCAATACGGTAGAGTTGAATGTCACTTTCTACAGACTTCCGCTCGCAAGCACATTCAAAAAGTGGCATGATGAAACACCGGAGGATTTTGTATTCTCTTTAAAAGGAAGCCGGTTTATCACGCACATAAAGCGGCTTATTGAGCCCGAGGAGCCCTTAAAACTGTTCTTTAAAAGGGCAATGAATCTAAAAAACAAGCTGAAAGTGGTGCTCTGGCAGTTTCCGCCAAGCTTTAAGATTAATACCCCAAGGTTGAAAAGATTTCTAAAGTTATTAAAAAAATATTCTGTAAGGCATACCCTTGAGTTCAGAAATGAAAGCTGGATATCCGAAGACGTTGTTGACCTTTGCCGGGAAAACAATGTCAGCCTCTGCATGGCTGACTGGCCTGAATTTATTGACAAGCTTCCAGTTACATCCGATTTTGTTTATATGAGAAGACACGGCACAGACGGAAGCTACGCTACATCTTATTCAAGGGCATATCTTAAGAAAGATGCAAAGAGGATTAAGAATTATTTGAGAGATAAAAAAGATGTTTATATCTATTTCAACAACGATGCCTTTGGATACGCGCCTAAAAATGCAAGGGAGTTAATGGAGATGCTTAAGTAAGCGTCATCTTACAACGGACTTTTGCATCATGCTCCCAGAAGCCGTTGCTGCAGAAGGTCTTCACAGTTGCGGCGGCCATCAAGAACGGCATGAATAAAAACAGACTTGTCTTTGATTTCGTATATAATGCGGTATGGCTTGAAAAATACTTCTCTGAAATCCAAAATCCCCCAGCGTTGCAGCTCAGGCGGGTGATGGCCTCGGCCAGGCATTGATTCCAGAGATGTTATAGTCTTTTCAATGTTGTCAAGCAGATGTTCAGCCTTCCCCGGCGAGTCATTGTTTGCCACATACCTGTAGATTGAATAAAGGTCATCCTGGGCAACGCCGGTAATACGGACTTCGTATTTCACGACCTTTCCGCAGAGCGTATTTTCTTTTTTAATTCTGCGAACGCCTGATGAACCGGTTTGTGCCTGCCTTCA
>CAZHHV010000193.1:0-3221 GCA_964532335.1 uncultured Nitrospiraceae bacterium | reverse complement strand
ATCAGTTGACGAAAAGCTGCAAACGTGCGATTTCAAACGCAAACAGTATTTAAAACTCGTAACGCCGCTTGGCCTCAAGGTTGAGTATGTCTATGTGTTAAATGATTGGTTTAAAAAACCTGAATATAAGGATGTGTTGGATTATATTCATAGCGTTAATTGCCACTATAAGTTTAATGAGCTTCCGTTGGCGTGGTTAGGATTGCCTACAAAAAAGGTTTAACAAATTAAGAGGGCGAGGACCATATCCTAGATTCATCCGTCCTAAAATCCGCCAGCAGTTGCAAATTCTAAGAGACAAAGGGATTCTGGAATTCAGAGGACAAGCAAAATATAAGTTTATTTGAATAGGAAAGAAAATGGCAAAAGTATTAGGTGAAAGTGGAAGATATACCTCAGAAGAATCGGTAAGACGATTCGGACGAAATATTTCATTATTGTTAGTCGGCCTTATAATTATGTCTGCGTTAATAGGCTACTCGCTTGCGATAAACAAGCTTTTGTTTAGCCTGGCGGGTATACTTTTGGGAGGTATAATATTTTTCTTTCTTTATCGAATAGTCATAAAACAGGAAAGATATCGTTTTAATTATCGAAAAGGCGCCGATGGGGAAGTGCGCGTTTGCAAGACCCTCAGTCTCTTCCCGGATAAATATAATGTTATTAACGATTTGAAAACAGATTTTGGAAATATCGACCATGTTGTTGTCGGTCCATCAGGAGTTTATGTTCTCGATTCCAAGAATTGGAGGGGAATTATTACAGCAGATGAAAATGGTGAACTTCTTGTTAATGGAAAATCGCCAGACAAGCCTGAAGTTAAAATTCTTACAGGTAGACTTATGAGTATTAAAGAAAAAGTTAAAACCCTTTGCGGTCTTGACCCGTATATTCAAGGCGTATTAGTTTTTCCATCAGCGCGTGTTAATGCGAAATGGGGAACAACAAAAGCTGTACATTGCATAAGAGATGAACAACTTTATGAGTATATTGTGGAAAACAAAAAGCCGAAAAAACTGGACAAAAAAGATATAGAATCAATCTCAAAAGCATTTTCTCAATTAGCCCGCATGGACACCGGATTCGAAGATAGGAAATAAGCCCCTCCGCCCCCACGAAAAGCCAGATAGCCAGGAAGATAGGAAGTTAGGAAGAGAGGAAGCGCGGATTCATCCTTCGCAGTAATGCTACGTAGAACGGAAGCGCAATAGTCTGAAGTTCCACAGTGAAGAAGTGCAAAAGCCCTCTTGATTTTGTATTCAAAAATGAATACAATTGTATTCAGGATTGAATACAGGCGATGGATATTGTAAGCATATTATTTAAATCAAAGATTCGGCAGAGGATTCTTGTGCGGTTTTTTGCAGACGAAAGCCGGAGATTCTACATCAACGAGATGGCGAGGCTTGTCGGAACAACGCAGGGCACGTGCAGGCGTGAACTCAACAAGCTCGTTGATATGGGTTTGCTCATAACATCGAGGGAAGGGAATCTGCAATTTTATCACGTTAATAAAAAGAATCCACTTTATGGAGAATTCAAAACAATAATTCAAAAGACAATAGGAATAGAAGCCCTTCTCAAAGATGCACTGGAGAGGGTGGCGGAAATTAATTTTGCTTTTGTTTTCGGTTCATACGCAAAAAAAGAATTCAAGCCGGAATCTGATATTGATATGGCGGTTGTCGGTGACGTCAAAGAGGAACTGCTGATGAAAATCCTGAAAAACATTGAAAAGACCATTGGAAGAGAGATAAATTACCATTTGTATACAGGGAAGGAGTTTAAAGAAAAAATTAAGGCCAATTCGTTTGTAAGAAACATAATCAAAGATTATATAATGGTTATTGGTGATGAAAGAAAATTTAGAAAATTACTTAAAGCGTCTTGAATCTGCCGGCCTTCTCAGGAAAGAGAGAATCGGCATTGATCAGGTGAGAGCCCTGCTTATGAGCGCATCTAAGAATATTTTCGCCTCTGAGAAGAATTTGTCAATTGATGAGGAGGCATGTTATACACTTGCCTATAACGCAATGTTAAAGGCTGCCAGGGCCCTTGTATTTCTTCAGGGCTACCGGCCCCATGACGGGCAGCAGCATAAGACAACTATCGAAGTTGCAGGGGAAATACTTGGCAAGGAATTCGGTGAGCTTATTGGGCTGTTCGATAAGATAGAGGAAGAAGAGAAATCAGTTTACCTACGACCCAATGCTGCCCTTGAGCTTGACGGAAGCTAAAACCGCTTTGAAAACGGCTGCTGATTTTTATAAGAGGGTAAGGAATTTTCTGGATAAGAAATATCCGCAACTGAAATTGTTTGAGGAATAGACAGCGAGGAAGCAAGAAAGTCAGCAGCGAGTAAGTTAATAAGCACGCAAGCCAGCAATCAGCCAATCCCTGAAGTCCTGAAATGCCTGATTTCAAATCTTTAGTTGCATGGAATCCGTCTCTCTTTCTCTTCCGGTATACGCGAATGTTTTTTCGCCGTGAAACGGCATATTCAAACTCTCATAACTCGTTGACACTCTTAAATTTTTCCTGATATACTTCCAGTACAAATCATGCAGATGAAATCCCGGAGTTTGTTCAATGAATAGGGGCAGGGTGGAGAAGCTTCTGACAAAGGCTGTGCTCGCACTTGTCCTTGCCGGCGGAAAGGGCGAAAGGCTTCATCCTCTCACCATCCACAGGGCAAAACCGGCAGTGCCATTCGGCGGCAAATACAGGATAATAGATTTTACCTTAAGCAACTGTGTGAATTCCGACATAAGGAAGGTCGCTGTGCTCACGCAGTATAAATCACTCTCCCTTAACAGGCATCTTGCCCTGGGCTGGGAGAATCTCTTCAGCAATGAACTGGGCGAATTCATTATGTCAGTCCCTCCCCAGCAGCGGGTTGACGAGAGATGGTATGAGGGGACTGCCGATGCTGTTTACCAGAACATATATTTCATCGAGAAAGAGGCATTGCCCTATCTGTTTATCCTTTCCGGCGACCATGTCTATAAGATGGACTATTCGGACATGCTTGAATTTCATCTCGACAGGGGCGCGATAGGCACGATTGCCGCAATAGAAATCGACAAAAGCAAGGCCTCGTCCTTCGGGGTCGTTGAGGTAGATGCGGATTCCAGGGTAATAGGTTTTGAGGAGAAGCCCCAAAATCCCAAGACGATTCCCGGAAATCCGAATCAGTCCCTCGTGTCGATGGGCGTATATCT
>CAZHHV010000192.1:0-3314 GCA_964532335.1 uncultured Nitrospiraceae bacterium | reverse complement strand
CGAGCACCAAATCACCTTCTTTTGTTGAGGCTTGAATTATCCTTTTTAAAAGCTCTACTGGTTTCTGTGTCGGGTGTTTTCCAAATTTTTTTTCTTCTGCTGGCGGGGCGGAAATCATCCAGGCGTTATCTATTTCCCGTTGCTTTTGTTCCTCCTCCCCTTCTGCGAATTGCCAGAAATTGCGCATTTGCTTGCCATAATTCATTTTTTTCATTAACGGATAGTCAAAGTAGTGTTTGCTTTTCTCGTTCTTAGCAGCCCAGAGTATTATTTCTGTTGAATGAGTGAAATATCTGCATGAAAGATTCGGTGGGGCATTGCGTTTGTACCAGATAATGTCATTGAGAATTTTGTAGCCAAGCTCCTGCATGGCAAAACCGACCGAGTAAATAATGTGTGTAGTACCAGAAACCCAGATAGTTCCATTGGGCTTTAAAACACGCTGACAAGCCCTTAACCAATCAAGGGTAAACTTGTGATTTTCTGCGACGCCTCTTGATTTATCCCATTTGCCTTTATTTACAGAAACCATTTTGCCTGCGTGACAGGTAATCCCACCATTAGATAGAAAATAAGGAGGGTCGGCAAAGATCATATCAACGCTGTTCTCTCTTGCCCGATTAAGGATTTCAATGCAATTGCCTCTTAGAAGCCTTACTGAGTGTTCAGGGTTGACATAGAAAACAGTGAAATACTTCTTGCCATTATTTCCGTAAGAGACAGTTTCTTCAGCAATGTAGAAATTGAGCGAATTCTCTGAAAAGGAATAGGCTTTTGTCTTCTTTTCAGTTTTCGTCTTGGGCTTTGACTTATTATTTGTTCTTTTTGGCATTGATTCCAACAAACAAATCACAAATTTTTATATTTAAGGCGTCTGCTAACTTCTTAATATTCTTAAGAGAGATATTTCTTGCTCCACGCTCAACACTTCCTATGTAAGTCCAGTGCAAACCACTGAGTTCCGCCAGTTTTTCGCGTGACAGTTTTTGTTTGTTACGTATTTTCTTTAGGTTCTCGCCGAATTTTTTCTGAATGCTGTCCATGTCAATGATCTATTTAATACGATCTATGCTTTTACGTCCATAGACTATGAGTCTCATTTGGAATTTATAAAATGTAACGGTTTCTAAAGGCAGGGTTTGCGCTGAGGGAAGACATCATCAAGGTTCAGCACAACTGCAAGGCACCCGGATGTAGTTTTATCTATTGCCATCTTTAGGTTATAATGTAGCTAAGACAAAGGTGAAAATTTGAAAAAGCAGCCACTAAAACCAAACGGCAAAAATATCGAGATTGCACTTGAGCTTCTCGAACTCTCCTTAGCCCTGAAAAAATCGGTCAGAAAAGCAACCAAGAAAAAATAGTGTCTATACTTGAATCTGTGATAGAAATTTAGTCTATATGAGCCTCTTTGATAAACATGAAAACATAAAAGACCCTCTTGCATACAGGATGGCTCCGAAGACATTGGATGAGTACACAGGGCAGGAGCATATACTTGGAAAGGGCAAACTCCTTAGAAGGGCGATAGAGGCTGACAGAATCACATCACTTATTCTTTACGGCCCGCCCGGCACAGGCAAAACAGCTCTGGCGCAGGTTATCGCCAATAAAACAAACGCCCGCTTTGAGTGGCTGAATGCTGCAACAGTCGGGCTTGATGAACTGAGACGGGTTATCAAAAAAGCAAGGGACGGAAAAAAGGCCGGCACAAGGACCATACTTTTTCTTGATGAGATTCACAGATTCAACAAGCTCCAGCAGGATGCGCTTCTCCCTGATGTGGAAGAAGGGAATATCACACTCATAGCGGCAACTGTGGAAAACCCGTTCTTCTATGTCAACTCTGCCCTTCTTTCAAGGAGCCAGGTGTTTGAGCTGAAACCCCTTCTGACGGAAGAGATTCTTAAAATCATGAACCGTGCATTATCTGATAAGGAAAGAGGGCTTGGCAATCTGAACATCTCTCCTGAGAAAGGAAGCCTTGAGCATATCGCAAAGATGGCGGACGGAGATGCAAGAAAGGCGCTCTCAGCGCTTGAGATAGCTGCCCTGACAACACAGCCCGGTGAAAACGGAAAGATGATAATCACAAAAGAGATTGCAGAGGAATCCATCCAGAAAAAGGCGATTGTGTATGACAAAAAAGGCGGCCAGCACTATGACACAATATCCGCATTCATAAAGAGCATGAGAGGCTCTGACCCTGATGCTGCGATGTATTACCTCGCAAAGATGCTGTATGCAGGCGAAGACCCGCGCTTTATAGCAAGGCGCATAGTCATCTGCGCTGCGGCAGATGTAGGGCTTAAAGATCCGATGGCATTGGTTCTTGCCATAGCAGCATTAAAGGCAGTTGAGTTTGTGGGAATGCCTGAGGCGCGCATCCCGCTGGCAGAGGCGGTTATCTACATAGCCAATGCGCCTAAAGGCAACGCAGCTTACATGGCAATAGAGGAGGCGATGAAAGACATCGCAGAGGAAGAGACAATGGAAGTCCCAGACCATTTAAAAGGCAGTAATTATTCCGGCGCCAAGAAACTCGGGCATGGGACAGGATATAAATATCCCCATGATTATCCTGAGGGCAAAGTAGAGCAGGAATATCTGAAAAAGAAAAAGAAATACTACAAGCCGTAAGAAACAAGAGACAGTTTTTCCTATCAGATAAACAGTGCTGGCTTGAGCGACATTGATATTTTTCGGTAACAGTTCTTAGCGAAATGAAGCGGCCACAGCCTCGACTGTTTGAGTTTCCCGAATATTTCGGGAAACGAGTTTCGAGGATGTAGCGTAATGAGCTTTAGAAATGTCGAAAAATATCACAAAAAAGCGAAAGGCAGCACTGTTTATGATTATGGGAGATTCCGGGCTACCCCGGAGGCCAGTGCATCTGCCTTCCGCCAAGGATATGAAGATGTATATGAAATACGGTCTGCCCTGATTCGGGATTGCAGTTCATGACAAGCCTGAACCCCCTTTCAGCGATGCCTTTATCCCTTGCAATCTTATTTGCAACCTGAAACAGGTGGCATAAAAGTCCGTTATCTTCCTTCTTAATATCAAGATTGGTTGAGATGTGTTTTTTCGGTATAACTAAGGTGTGCACGGGCGCCTGCGGATTAATGTCCTCAAAGGCTAAGACATCCTCATCCTCGTAAATTATCCTTGCGGGTATTGTCTTATTTATAATCTTGCAGAATATGCACGTCATAAACCCTCCCGATTGATTTTTGTTAATTATAACATCCGCCACTGTTCCATATTGCCTCACATAAGAATCTATTCGAAATGATATACGTTGCCTCATGGAA
>CAZHHV010000191.1:0-3373 GCA_964532335.1 uncultured Nitrospiraceae bacterium | reverse complement strand
CCGAGGAACTTTTGCGTGTTATAGCTCTTCCTCCCCTGCCCGAGAATTGTCTTTAAGTCTCTGAGATATGTATGGACCTCGTCAATCTCCTTTGAGTCTCCGTAAAGGAAAAAGTTCTTCTCATGCCTTCTCAACTGGAGGGATTTGCTCCGGACAGTATCAGCAAGCTCAAGATAGCGTATCTCTTTTCTAACTTCCAGAAAATTCACATATGAAGAAACAGCAAAAATGGCAATAATCGTTGCGCTTATTACAAAGCTGAGGATTATCTTTCGTTCAAGGGACATGCTGCCCTATATTATCACCAATGGATTGAAAAATGAAAATTTCAAGCGAAATAACATTCAGATACTGTAGATAAGGTAAGTCACAAGAAAAATACCTATGACAAGAACTGCCAATGCGAGCATTATGTCAAGTATCATTGAAGGCTTGTATGTGTCTTCATCTATCTGCCTCTCGACCTTCTTGTATCTGATGAATGAAAGCACTCCCATCAGCGCGCCAAATAAAAAAGCCCCTGAAAGTTTTTCAGGGGCTTTTCATAAAACACTCTGTATTTAGATTACGCTTTAACAACAAGCACCGCGCAATCCGAAAGCCCGATAACCCTCTCTGTAACGCTTCCCATGAGAAGCCTTGCAAGTGCCGTCCTGCCGTGACTGCCAACCACTATCAGGTCTGCATTCTTTTCCTTTGCAGCGTGGGTTATTGACTCATACGGCTTTCCCGCGAGAATAAGCCCCTTTGCTGTTACGCCCTTATTCAAGGCGGAATCTTTTGCCTTTTTTATATTTCCCTCCGCTGTCCTTCGTTCTTCTTCGGATATTAGACCCTTCTGCATCTCTAAATTAACAATATCAAATGGAGAGGCAGATTCCGAAGGGACAACGGCAACAACATACAGATTAGAGCCGCAGCGTTCGGCAATTCCTGCCGCTTCCATAACCGCGGCATCGCTGTGTTTAGAGCCGTCAGTAGCAACAACGATATTCTTAAATTCAAGCTTGGCAGCCCTTGGAACAACCAATACATCGCACAAAGCATAACCGATGGTTTTTGCAGTCACGCTTCCCATCATGAGCCGTTTCAGCCCTCTTCTTCCGCGCCTTCCCATGACTATCATGTCTGCCTTATTTCTCTCTGCCTCTTCAACTATATACCTGTAAGGCTCTTCTCCCTGACGCGCTATTATCTCGCAGTCAACGCCTTCTTTTAATGCCCGTGCCTTTACTGATTCAAGGTGCTCCCTTGCCTCTTTTCCAGCTTTTTCAATAAGCTGAGGAGCTATTGTCTCGTACTCCGGATTTGTCTCTATCACAGATACTGCAAACAATTTACTTGAGCATGTCTTCGCAAGGTTTATCGCCTCCCTTACAGCGCCTTCACTGAACTCTGAACCGTCTGTCGGTACCAATAATCTTTCAAGTTTTGCAGTTGGACATGCCTGTGCCATTTCAGTGACCTCCTGTCTTTAAGATTCCACTTGCCGCGAGGGCCAAAACAGCCACCTCGACGATTGCAATTATCGCATAAGCCGTATCCTTCTTCCTGATGAGAATAGGCAATATCACGAGATAACATAACATAGTCAGCCCCGCCAGCATAGCTATGCCTATAAAATTCAGGTAATCGCCCTTGCCCGCCAGCGCGACCCATCCCCAGCCAGTCGGCACATTGAAAGCCTGATTGAAATCGTGAGCTCTCATGCTCCAGTATGCTGTCTTTGAGCCCGGAGGAATTTTAGAAAGGTCCTCGATAGGTATATAACTTGGCAGCAATCCTGATATGTAGACGATAAAGAAAACTATAAGCAGGGCAAGCCCAATCCACATCCCAATATTTAAAACGCCTGCATATGCAAGCTGCTCTTCTGATGCTTTTTTTCTATCTTCTGTCATTATATCCTCCTGTATTTAGCCTTCAGCTATCAGCTGTCAGCTAACAGCTATCTTATTTCCATATCTCAAGGCCTTTTAGGAGCGCCCTGGTTCCGGCAAAAAGCAACAGGCCGATAACCATCCATTTAATGGCCTTAGGTTTTGACTTTATAAGTATCTTAACGCCTACGATCGAGCCGAGCATTATGCCTACGATTGAGGGCACAACAATCATCGGCAAGACTGCACCCTGATTGAGATAAACCCATGCCGCTGAAGTGTCAGTTATGGAAAGAAGAAATTTGCTTGTTGCAACAGATATTTTAAGCGGGGCTCCCATCAATAAGTTTAAAACAGGGACATTGGCCCAGCCGGCGCCAAGCCCGAACATGCCGGCCATTACACCGATGACTATAAATAAAGCCAACCCCTGAGGAGTTCTATGAACCTGCCACTCAATGTCTTTTCCCAAAGATTCTTCTCTGTATATCCCCATAATATGAAGGCTTTGTGACAGATTATCCGGTTTCGCAACATTTGGAAAGTCGGACTTCTTAGCTGTGACCATTATCAACACAATGAACAGGATTGTCGCTCCGAGAAGGGTATTGACCACGTTTGGTTTGAGAGCAAGGCCTATCATCGCACCAACGATTGCGGCTGACGATGCGATAAGCGCCACTGGCAATGCCAATCGAAGACTCGCAAGGTTCCTTCTCAAGAGTCCCGGCCCGGCTGCGAGAGCTCCCGCAAGAGCAACGAGCAGCCCAGCGCCCCTCACAAAATCAATATTGAACGGGAAAAAACCTCCGATAATCGGGACAAAAAGAACGCCTCCTCCGACACCTCCAAGAACAGCAAGGATGCCTAAGATAAAGGTGACAACAAATAAAGCCAAGGGCCAAACCCACCATGGCGTGGTTGACGCTGTAGCGGTTTCCTTTGCAACCTCCTGAGTTTCTGACGCAAAAGCAGATATGCTGACGAATATAGCCATTATTGAAAGAACAACAATCAAAATCTTTAAAACTTTCCCTGAATGAATCAATTCATTCCCTCCTTGCCTCAAAAATATTGTTTCATTTAGCAATGACGTGTTTAATTATTGAAACGGTTTATATACTAACTCTATGGCTATAAGAGGGTCAAGGGTTAACCGATATTATTTTTTTATGGATTCATAAGAATCATTAAATTTTGTTAAAATCAAGACATTGCATCCGCTCACATCTCATAAAATATTTACAAGCAGGTTATCAGACCATCATCGCTGTTTCTTTAGCGAGGCAGATTTAGAAACACTACAGAAAGATTAAGGGAGCGGTTGCGCTTTATTACGAGTTTTCGTATGATATTTTTAATTGATTAAAGAAAAAGGGATGAATAGAAAATGGAATATCTCCTTGTAAAATTTCAGGAGTCGCGGGGAGTTATTGTAGACGGCGCCAGCGAAGGCATGACCAATGACGTGCTGGAGCTTGAGACAGGGTTTC
>CAZHHV010000190.1:0-3397 GCA_964532335.1 uncultured Nitrospiraceae bacterium | reverse complement strand
CGATGGCTCGTAGAGAGGCAAGATTCACGGGTCTGTCAGAATAGGGGCTGAAGTCTCTATGAAGTAGAGCGGATAGCCCCGCAAGAGAATTTGTAAGAACCTGATCTATTGTAATAACATCTGTACCATTGAAAGGGTAGTTTAATATTGCCGAAAGACAGACACAGCCTCATGAAAAGGAATTTCTTATTCGGAATAAAAATTGTCTTATTTATCAAGTGGTTCTGCTTTATCAATAAGCATTACAGGAATATCTTCCATTACCGGATATTTAAGTTTGCAATGGCTACAAACCAGCCATTTCCCGTCCTCTGTCAGGCGCACTTCATTCTTGCAAGCCGGACATGCAAGAATCTCCAGAAGTTCTTTAGAAATTCCCATTTAAACCCTCCCTACGGGTCGTAGACCGTTTCAGGCAGGTGCCTCATTTTTAAATCCAAACATTAATAACCATATAAACTTAGAATACTCATCCAGGACTCTCGCCCTGTCTCTTTCCCTCTTCCACCACTCATCAAACTGAAACCAGCTTTCAGAAGGCGCGCTTATTATCTTTATCTTATCACCCATGACTCGCTTGAATACCTTTAATGCCCTTTTGCTGTGATAAGGAGAAGTGACAATTATGCATGATTTATATCCGTACTTATCCATAAGTTCTTTTGTAAATACTGCGTCCTCTTCAGTAGTTTTTGATTTATCCGCAAGCAGGATTGCACTCTTTGGCATGCCGAGATGCACAGCATGTTCCTGCATAAGAGTTGCCCATGTATATTTCCAGACAAGCGGCCCTCCTGTCAGTATCATCCTGTCCTTTCTTGACCATCCTTCTTTAAAAAGTTTTACTCCGTGCTCAACCCTCTCTGTTTCTTCACCTGCAAGCACAACTATGACATCCGCAGGTTTAAGTTCATCCTTATAATATAAAAATCTTCCTGCCTCTTTTAATATAAATCCATGTCCTATATACAAAAGAACCGCAAGGATAATAAAAGCAATCAATATCTTAAGACATTTAAACATCCTGCCTCCTGCCTGGCATGGTTTTTAGATACCACACGAAGAGTTTAAATCCTGCCATTGCCTTTCTGATGAAATCTTTCAAACTTGTTACTTCTTTAATTCTCTCTATTATATACCATGGACTCATGTAAAACCTTCTGTGCGCTTCTCTCAGGATGCGGACTAATTTCTCCTCATCCCAGTTTTCATTTATTATAGCCGGCCTTCTGACGTCCTTGTCCATAGGATTTTTTGCCTCAACTTCTTTATACCACCCCATTCTAACAGCATCGTCATAGAGTTTTGTGCCGGGCACAGGCGACAGGACACTGAACTGCGCATATGCAGGTCTTATTTCCTTTGCAAAGTCTATTGTCCTCAGTTCATCTTCGTATGTCTCAACCGGAATCCCTAAAACAAAATATGCCATAGGCCTTATGCCAGCCCTTTTTGTCAGCTCAAATGCATCTCTTATCTGTTCAACTGTTGTGCCCTTATTCAGATAATCAAGCCCTTTCTGATTCCCGCTCTCAACCCCATAGGCTATCATCGAACATCCTGCTTTCTTCATCCATGTGAGAGTCTCTTTATCTGCCAGGTTTACCCTGCCCTCGCACTTCCATTCAATCTTAAGTCCCCTGTCAATTATTCCCTGGCATATCTCCAAGACTCTTTTTTTATCAAGCGTGAACAAATCGTCATAAAATATTATTGAGTCAATTCCGTAATCTCTTCTCACAAGTTCTATTTCGTCAAGGACATTTGCAGCGCTCCTCGCCCTCCACTTTGAGCCGAAAACAGCTTTATCACAGAACACACAATGGTACGGGCATCCTCTTGATGTAAACATCGTTGTAACTTTTCCTGATGACAATATATATCTGTATCTCTCATTCGGCAGCAAATGCCTTGCAGGGAAAGGTATGCTGTCAAGCTCGCCTATTAATGGAGAAGGCGGATTGCTGAAGTCTCTGGCAATAACCCCGGGAACATTGGTTATATCCTTATTGCGTTCCAACGCCTCTATCAGAAACTGGAAACTAATTTCACCTTCACCCTGTACCGCATAGTCCACATCAGGACATTGCTCAAAGACCTTGCTGCCTGCAACAGACACGTGAGGGCCGCCCATGATTATATGCCGGGTATATCTCCTTGCTATATTTGCAGCCCTGTATGCATTATCTATCACAGGCGTCATGCCTGTAATAGCGACAGCGTCTGGAGAGAATGACTTTATTCTTTCTTCAAGAGAATTAAAATCAAGCATCTCTGCAAAGGCATCCACAACACAAATTTCATGTCCCTTTCTTTCCAGCACAGCGGCAAGATATGCTATGCCCAAGGGAGGGACAATAATATCTTCCCTAACGGCGCGCCTTAGCGGAGGTTGTATAAGAAGTACTCTCATCAGTGCCTTTAACCCTGCTTTCCAATTTTCTTTTGCTTATATGTCCCGATGTATAGCGCTAATCTCAACAGGATGTTTTTTTATAAGCGCTGCTATTTTTTCGGTTATCGCAGGAGAACGATGCCGTCCGCCTGTGCATCCGATACCGACAGTAAGATACGCCTTGCCTTCTTTTATATAGAGCGGGATGAGAAAATCAAGAAGTCCCTTCAGCCTCTTGATAAATTCTTTTGTCTGAGGCTTCTCAAAAATAAATTTTTTAACAGGCTGGTCTATACCCCGCAGTTCCTTGAGTTCAGGTATGAAGTTTGGATTTGGAATAAACCTCACATCAAAGAGAAGGTCAATGTTCTGCGGCACACCAAACTTATACCCGAAAGATATAAACGTTAATGACATGGCATTGGACTTCCTGGTATTGCTGTATAACGAAGTAATCAGATGCCTCAGTTGATGGGGCGTGTAAGATGACGTATCTATAATCCTGTCAGCCTCTTTTCTGAGAGGCTGAAGCATATCCTTCTCCTTCTCTATTGCCTGATCAATATCAGCGCTGCCTGAAGACAAAGGATGCGGCCTTCTTGTCTCTTTGAATCTCCTTACAAGAACACCTTTCTCCGCCTCGAGGAATACGATTTCGGTTCTGTATTTCTTCTTCAGGAGCAGCAGCGCAGAATTCATACTTGAGAGAAATGCCTGCTCTCTTATGTCAATGCCGACTCCTATTTTTGTTATATTGCCTTTCTTCGGCAGCCTGGATACAAATAAATTAATAAGCGTGACAGGAAGGTTGTCAACACAAAAGAATCCGCTGTCCTCAAGCGCCCTTAGTGCAACAGTCTTCCCCGAGCCTGAAAGACCGGTGATTATAACTATTGTCGGTTTCAATTTCATACAAGATATAAGATACCTGTCTAAAAAGTACTGATGTGTCACCCTGAATTTATTTCAGGGTCTCATAAACCAATAATTTTATTAGATGCT
>CAZHHV010000189.1:0-3420 GCA_964532335.1 uncultured Nitrospiraceae bacterium | reverse complement strand
ATCACAGAAAAACTTAAATCCATCGGATATAAATTTAGTGTCCTTGATATGGAAGGTTTCAGAAGCGGAAGGATGAACGAAGGCCTACGGCTCGTAGAGGATAGAAAATAAGCAAAATGAAAAACCTGCCTGAACTCAAAGACCTTGAAAAATGCGTCAGATGCGGAAGCTGTAAGGCATACTGTCCTACCTACGATGAAGACAATACAGAGGCGATGGGAGCAAGGGGCAGGCTCGCTCTCCTGAGAGGGCTTCTGCTTCAGGAACTGAACCCCACGCCTTTGCTAAATGAAAAAATTTTCAGCTGCATCCTCTGCGAGGCATGTTCTGGGCTCTGTCCGAACGGAGTTGATATAACGGAGAACATTTACAGAGGAAGGAATATGCTCAGGCAGGGGGATAAGAGGAGAAAATATTTGAGGCTCCTTGCAAAGTTTTTTATCAGGAATCCTGACCTGAGCTACAAAATGCTTCAGATGTTTCAGTATGTATTGTTCCCATATCTTTTAAAAAAAGGGATTATCCCCCCTAACTTTAAGCTTCCTGAAAGTTCTTTCAAAGAAAGGACGCAGGTTTATAAGGTTCAGAAAAGACGCGGAAGGGTGGCTGTATTCACAGGGTGTGTTACCAATTTTTTATATCCTCACCTTGGGCTGTCATTAATAAACATACTCCTTAAATCAGGTTATGAGGTGATAGCGCCCGGAGGCGAGGTATGCTGCGGAATGCCGCTGAGGGCGCTCGGGCTTGAAGAAGAAGCGCGCGAACTTGCAAAAAGAAATATGCGGGTATTCGGAAAGTTAAAGGCAGAAGCGGTACTGAGCCTCTGCCCCACTTGCGTTTCAGTGATAAAAAACCAATACCCAAAGATTATTAACAGCGGGATAAGCAATGCAATGGATGTGTCAAGTTTTCTTCTTGAAAGATTAGACTTTGCCCAGCCGTCGCTCTTTTCACAGAAGTATGCGACAGTCACATACCATGACCCGTGCCATCTTGCTTACGGGCTTGGAGTAAAGGATGAGCCGAGGAAGATGCTAAAAAAAATCGGCGCAAATATCATTGAGAAAAAAGAAAACGGCTGCTGCGGCTCAGGAGGGCTTTTCAGCCTCACAAATAAAGATATTTCAGGCAGTCTTCTCAAAAAGCAGGCTGAAAGCTGTTTAGAAACAGGCGCGGCCGCTGTTGTTACGGCATGTCCGGCGTGCATGATGCAGTTAAGCAAGGCAGGGAAAGACATGCCTGTTTTTCATATTATTGAGCTGATTGAAGAGGCATACTGCGGAAGCAATGAGTTATAATAAAAACCGAATTGCTAATACGGTCATTAGTAAGGCGACACAAAATGTCATTCCCGCTTGTCGGGAATCTTTCTTTTCCTGAAGGATTGCGGACAAGCCGCAATGACAGAAAAGGTGTTAATGTAGTCCTGCTTATGCAGGCGATAGACAGCAATTTTAAATTTACAAATTGGGAGGGACGATGAAATTCTTTATTGACACGGCAAATGTAAACGAGATTAAAAAGGCATGGGAGGTCGGTGTTGTTGACGGCGTTACAACAAACCCGTCCTTAATCTCAAAAGAAGGCAGAGATCCGATAGTGCTTCTTCAAGAGATATGCAGCATTGTTGACGGCCCTGTGAGCGCAGAGGTGGTTGGTTTGAAGGCAGAGGAAATGGTAAAAGAGGCAGAATCCCTTGCAAAGATACATAAAAACATAGTCGTAAAAATACCGATGACAGAAGACGGCTTAAGAGCAACAAAAAAGCTTTCAGGCATGGGCATAAAGACAAATGTCACGCTCGTCTTTTCTCCGAGCCAGGCGCTTCTTGCCGCAAAGGCAGGGGCAACTTATGCAAGCCCTTTTGTAGGAAGGCTTGACGACATAAGCCATTATGGAATGGGACTGATTCAGGAGATAATGACAATCTATGAAAACTACGATTTTGATACGCAGGTTATAGTTGCAAGCATAAGGAATCCATTGCATGTTGTTGAGGCGGCAAAGATGGGAGCGCATGTTGCAACTATTCCATATTCAGTGATAGCACAGCTCACAAAACATCCACTCACCGATATAGGCATTGAAAAGTTCTTGAAAGACTGGGAAAAAGTTCCGAAGAAATAACTGAAAAGAAAGTGTTTTTTTGTCATTCCCGCTTGTCGGGAATCGTTCCCCTGTCAGAATCGTAAAGAAAGATTCTGGACAAGCCAGAATGACAGACCAAGACAACCCGCCTTTAATCATAAAACTTATTACGCTGCCTTTGTGTATGTGACAAAGTCACAGAGGAGGAATTTTTCTTGTCGGAATAAATAGGGAATAAATAGGGACAGCGACCGTTTAAAAAAATGTACAAGAATGTAACCAATCACTCGTGCGGACAACGTTGCACGCCGCCACAGTTCACGCGATATACACTGCAAATAAGAGCGATTTGACAGAAACGAAAAATATCGTTATCATATAAAGAATACAATAGGCACACGCCGATGAAATTTTTTGAATGGAATAATGAGAAGAACGAGAAGCTTAAGAAAATTCGAGGCGTGTCCTTTGAGCAGGTTGAGCTGGCAATCGCATCAGGGGATTTGGTTGACAGGGTAAAACATCCAGATCCGGCAAAATATCCGAACCAGAGAGTTTTTCTGGTGAAGATTGAAGATTATATTTATTCAGTGCCGTATGTTGAGGATGGCGAAAAAATATTTTTAAAAACAATAATACCCAACAAGAAGGCAACAAAGAGGTATTTAGGAGGCAAAAGATGAAAAAGGAAGCATCTTTGGATAAAGAAGAGAAGAAACTGGCAAAATCACTTGAAAACGAAGAATGGGTTTCAGACCTCACTAAAAAAGAAAAAAAGCAGTATGAGGAATATGCCCGCTATAGCCTGAACAAACAAAAGCGGATCAATATTCGGATGACCGAAAGGGATTTAAAGAAAATTCGGGCCAAGGCAATTGAAGAAGGCATACCATATCAATCCCTCATCTCAATGTTGATACATAAATACAATGAGGGAAAGCTGTCTATTAGTCGATAGGCAGATTGACAAATCACTTGATTATTGCCTGCCGCACAGTTCCGACTTGGACAGCGTGTTATAATATTTTATGCCTATTTATGAATATAAATGCTGCAAGTGCGAAGAGGATTTTGAGAAGCTTGTGTTCGGAAGCCAGAAGGTCACATGCCCGAAATGCAATTCCTCAGAGATAAAAAAGAAGATGTCCATATTCGGAATGAGCGGGGTTGCGAAACCATTCGCAGGCACATCATCTGCAAGCTGCTCATCCTGCACCAAATCAACCTGCACCAGTTGTCACTGATATTAATCCAAGTTTTTACTCAGGCTGACGGAATGGATTTGTCCTGAGAATGCGGCTGAGCTTTAAGGGTCTTCCTTCAAACACA
>CAZHHV010000188.1:0-3422 GCA_964532335.1 uncultured Nitrospiraceae bacterium | reverse complement strand
TTCATATAGATTTTTGATGAGGCAATTCGATTTCTTGACTTTTTTATGCCGGATAGTGTTAAATAAACGTTCCGGAGGTAACAAAATCATGTATGCAATTATAGAAACAGGCGGAAAGCAATATAAAGTCTCAGCAGGCGATACGATAAAGGTGGATAAGATGGTTGAAGAAGCCGGCGCTGCTGTGTCGCTGGATAAAGTGCTTGCAGTAGTCAGGGATGAGAAAGGCAAGAAGAATAAAATAGGCGCGCCTTTTGTAAAGGGCGCAGAGGTTAAGGCTGAGGTAATAGGCGCTGTAAAAGGCGACAAGGTCATTGTTCATAAGCAGAGGCCAAGAAAGGTGTACAGAAAAACCAATGGCCACAGGCAGCAGTACACAGCCCTTAAGATAAACGAGATATTAATCGGAGGAAAAGATGGCGCATAAAAAAGGCGTAGGAAGCTCAAGAAACGGCAGAGACAGCGAGTCGCAGCGTCTCGGCGTTAAGATATACGGAGGGCAGGTAGTCCGTGCAGGCAATATCATTGTCAGGCAGAGGGGCACAAAGTTTCATCCCGGATTTAATGTCGGAAAAGGCACTGATGACACCCTTTTTGCAAAGGTTGACGGCAAGGTTGCATTTGAGAGGAAGAACCGCTCAACCCTTAAGATAAGTGTATATCCGATAACAGTGCCCGCAGCAGAAACAGTGTCAGTGTAAGTGTTTAGTGTCAGTTACTGACACAGTTCACTGTCACTGAACACTCATTACAAAGCCGTTACGACCAACACAAAGCCTATCAGCATGAGGACTGCGCCGAGGAATCTTTCTTTAATGTTTTCTTCCCTGAAAAGAAAGTAGCCGTACATTATCCCGATAATCAGGCTTAACCTTTTCACAGAAATCATATAAGCCACTTTTGTCAGGTTCATTGCAAGCATGTGTGTTGCTGCCATGACGGCAAAAAAAACACCCGGGAGGATAAGCTTCCTGAATTGCTTGTCTCTGAAAAAAACTCCCAGCTCCTTTCTGCCCATCCAGAATGCTATCGGCGCAAAGAAAACAGTAAGCGCCATGAAATAAGTTACGGCAAAAAACAAAGGAGAGGAATGCTCTATCGCCACCTTCCCAAAAGAAGCGGTAAGGCTGTAAATCACTGCCACGCCTATCATCATGATTGACCCTTTTTCTCTTGATATGCTTCTGAAAGGCTCAAATATGCCTTTTTTAATCTCATTTATATTTAAGGTATAACTTCCAGCTGCGATTAGAAATATCCCTGCGCCTCCCCGGAACGAGACTTTCTCACCAACAATCAGATAAGAGATGAAAATCAAAAAAACAGGCGTCAGTGCAAGGAAGGGGAGAGTGAGACTGAGAGGAGAAAGACGCAGCGCTTTGATATAAAGAACAATAGTTACTGTTTCAAGCGGCACAAGAATCGCAAAGGCTTTATAGAATTCCGCATCAAGTTCAGGCACGGGAACAAAGAGCCATATAATCAGGAGCAGGGGGAGTGAAAAGAAGAACCTGAACCATGCGGCAAGATATTCATTGCTGTCTTTCAGCGCCTTCTTTGTAAGCGCATCGCTTGTTGCGAGAGTAAAAGCTGATATTAACGCAAAAACCACCCACATCTGTCTATTTTACAAAACAAGGAGGGATTTGTGATAGAATATTTCCTATGGAAAAGAAAATTAAAAAACAACTCAAGGAATCAGGGGTTTTAGTTGTTTGCCTGTTTGGTTCCATGTCATCGGGCAGAACTTCTCCCATGAGCGATGTAGACATAGGGATTGTTTTAAGAGATGTTAATTTGCTTAAGCGCTCAAAAAATATTTATACAAAACTATATGCGATATTTGCGGATATTTATCCGTCATTTACCATTGATATTGTATTTTTACAGTCAGCCCCGCTTGCTTTGCAATATGATGCGGTAAGATACGGAAAAGTCCTGTATGAGACAGATCCAAAACTTAGAGCAGATTATGAAGCAGAAGTCATGAACATGTATTTTGATTTCATGCCTGTTCTCAGAGCATTTGATGATGCAGCAGGCGTAAGGTACGCTCATGTATAGGATACCGCTTAACAAAGAAGCAATACAGAAAAAACTTGATTATATCGAGGAGTCTGTCAACAGTCTTAAAAGGTTCGGCGGGATTAAATTTGAAAAGTTTCAGGCTGATTCGGATAATTTCCGAATCGCATTTTATGACCTGCACAGGGCGCTTGAGGCAGTGATGGATATTGGTTCGCACATACTGTCCAGAATCCCCGGAGCAAGGCCATCATCATATAAGGATATTGCAATGCTTCTTGAAAAACATAAGATCATACCTGCTGAGTTTGCTTCGGGGAAATTACTTAAGATGGCGGGATACAGAAACAGAATGGTTCATTTTTATGGAGAAATAACGGAAAAAGAATTGTACGGGATTATCCAAAAGGAGCTTGGAGATTTTCTTGCTTTCTGCAAATACGTACTTAAACTCCTTAATCATCCTGAAAAATTCAAGATGAGGGTTGAGTGAAAGAAATTTTTCTTGGTTTGGCTTTTGTTGCTGTTTTATCTCTTATTGCGGCTTGCGATGAAAAGCCGAAGAACCCGGTTTCCGAATACGGCGATGCCATGATTGACTCATACAAAAAAGGACAGAAGGCAGGAGAAACAGCAAACCTTGATGCTGTGAAAAAGGCTGTGCAGGCATATCATGCTCTGAATGATAAGTATCCTCAGTCGCTTGATGATGTTAAAGAATTAATCGGCGCTGAAATGGATATGTCAAAATATAACTACGACCCTCAGACAGGGACTGTAAACATCAGGAATAAGTAAGCCTGCTGAAAGACCTTGCGCCGATAAGGATGACTTTTTATTTTTCACTCGCGAGATAGGCGGCAAGCAGCTTTAAGTTCTCTTCCATGAGGTTAATATATTTTTGCTTGATTCTTTTAATCGCAAGAATGTCGCATTAAATTTTCCCAGTGAATAATTTACTTCATTACTCATAAATAACCTTGCCCGTTTTCAGCACTAACTCTGTAAATTTACTGCCAACCTTATCAAGATTTATTAAATCAACTGTAATGATTCCAAGTTTATCATCCAGCGCACCTTTTAACAGGCGTTCATTCCTGATATTCATCTCTGCGCCCTCAACTGCGATATCAAAATCAGAGTGCTCTCTGCCTCTGCCGCTTACTCGCGAACCGAAAATAATTATTCTTCTGGGATGAAGAAAATCCTTTACTACAGTTATTATGTCTGTTAAGACTTTCTGATCCGACTCAAAAACTGCTGCGCTTTTCATATTGCACCCTGAATAAAAGATGGTAATTATAAACGATTTGGCACCGTATTACATAGATTTTGAACCAATTGCGAATTGACTCACAATAAATGTTACCGGAGTAAAGGATAAAAAGGAATCGTTG
>CAZHHV010000187.1:0-3491 GCA_964532335.1 uncultured Nitrospiraceae bacterium | reverse complement strand
AAAGCCCGGCGAACGCCTCACAATTGAACCTAATGATTTGTATTTCAAAGATATTGACATAGTCACAAGCTATTCATGCGGCCCTACAGACACAGCGGATGCGCTTGAAATAATAGAGAGCGGAATTGTATGCGCTGAAAAGCTTGTTACGCACAGATTCCCGATAGAGAAAACAGCAGAGGCATTCAGACTGACAGCAGAGGCAAAAGATTCATTGAAGAGCGTTATTGTGTTTGAATAATTCTGTAGTTCCATAGTACCGTAGTTTTAGTCTGATTCTATAGACTATGGTTCTAAGGTACTAAGTCACCCCCTGTGGTTCTATGGACTTTTTAAATGTTATAATCCCGACAGGATTTGGTTAAATGAACTTGATTCCTGTAGAAATAATCGAAAGAAAAATCTATCTGATACGCAGTCAGAAGGTCATGCTGGATTCCGATCTGGCAAAACTTTATGGTGTGCCTATTAAAAGGCTTAATGAACAGGTTAGAAGAAACCTTAAACGATTTCCAGTTGATTTCATGTTTCAGCTTACCAAGGATGAGGCTGATTCTTTAAGGTCGCAAATTGCGTCCTTAAAGATTGGACGCGGAGAGCACAGAAAATACCTGCCTTATGCTTTTACCGAAAATGGCGTAGCCATGTTGTCGAGCGTCTTAAACAGCGAAAGGGCTATTGACGTGAATATCCAGATTATGAGGACGTTCACAAAACTGAGAGAAATGCTTTTAACGCATAAAGATTTGCAAAAGAAGATTGAAGAGTTTGAAAGGAAATACGACGCGCAGTTCAAGGTTGTGTTTGACACCATCAGGCAACTCATGGCGCCGCCGGAGCCGAAAAAAAGGAAAATCGGTTTTGAGGTCAGGGAGAGCATGGCAAGATATGGGGCATCCGGGCGCAAGAGACCTCGTTAGAATTGCAGTTCGCTACTTCCGTTCTTCCGCGCTTCCCCTCTTCTGTCTTTCCCCATTCACCTATTTACCTATTCACCATTTCGTCTAATTTTTGTTATAATACTGGTAGGATTTGGGAGAGGGAACTGTTTGCAGTTGTAATTGAGAAGTAAGGAAAATATGGGATGTGTCCCTAATTTAATTTTTAGCTGCGAGAGCGCAGGCGAGTTTTAATGGCTTGTGGGAAGCATTTCTTTTTCAACGCTCTTTGCGATCATATAGCGTATGTACGCGTTATAAGAGATGCCCCTTTTGCGGGCAAGCATCTTGATTTTCTTCAGCACCAGAGGGTCAAACTTCAGTGTGATGGGCGTAAGCTTAGGCCTCTTAAAAACATCCCCGCCTTCTTCAAGCTCATCCCAGTAGTCTGCAATTGAGTGTGCTTCCCAAAACTTTATTTCTTCAGCCTCTGTCTTGAACTCTGGAATTTTCTTCATCATTTGCTCCTTTTCTTGTACAATTTTCTTGTCTTTTCATCCATATCCATTGCCGTTATCACTCTTGCGATACCTCCGCTCCTTAACACATAGACGATAAAAAGATACCTTCCTGCTACTGTATAACCGAGCATATATCGCGTTCCTTTGCGGCACTTCCTGATCCACGGCTCATCATCAAATGCCACATCTTCAACCTCATCAGCTTTTACATTATGCCTTGCAATATGTTCGATATTGTTGTTGTCCCATTCGAACCAGATTATTTCCATAGGATTATTATTAAAAAAGATATTGCTTTTGTCAATACCATGTCCAAAGCCATGCGGGACTATCACGCGGGAAATCAGGAATCAATCAAACAACGCCTCAAAGTCCCTTGGACGGCTAAATAGGGGCTAAATAGGGACAGCGACTGGTTTTTATCCCCAACGCTTACGCCGCTTCCAGCGGCCTTATCCTGCCAAGTGTCGTCTTGTTTTCCCTCTGTGCACGCCAGAGATCAACTGACCGCTGGGCATTGAGCCAGAATTCGGGCGTATTCCCAAACAGACGGGAGAGCCGCAGGGCCATGGAAGGGCTGACAGCGCGTCTCTCTCGAAGTATCTCATTCACTGTCTGGCGCGATACCCCCAGTTTCTCAGCAATGGTGGCCGCAGTAAGACCGAAGTCTGGCATAAAATCCTCCATCAGCATCTCGCCCGGATGGGTCGGCTTAATCTGTCTTGTTTCAATATTCTTTATGCTCATGACACACCTCTCAGTGATAATCTGTTATTTCAACATCATATGCGTCTCCGTCAATAAAACGGAAGCATATTCTCCATTGTTCGTTTATTGATATGGAATACTGCCCTTCCCTGTTGCCTCTCAGAATGTGCAGCCTGTTACTTGGCGGAACTCTCAGGTCGTCAACGCACGCGGCATGGTCAATGTATTCCATACGGCGCAAAGCCCTCCTTAAAATATCTGCCGGCAATCGCTTTGATTTACCGGTTGTATATAGTTCATGAGTGTGCTTGTCGGCAAATGTTTTAATCACTTGCATGAATTATAACGTGTCACGTGACAGTTGTCAATATCTTGTCTCTTGCCAAAATAAAAGAATATTAAATAGGGACAGCGAGCGGTTTCTCACAAGATCGGAAATCAGGAATCAATCAAACAATGCCTCAAAGTCCCTTGGAGTGATGATTTTGACGCCTCTGAAGTTTTTTATTGCCAGCAGATTAGCATCTCCTGTCACAAGATATGCCGCCTTTGCTGCGAGAGCGCAGGCGAGGTCAAGCTGGATAGTGTGCAAGTAACAATAGCAAGAAAACGAATCACTTTTGAATCCACTTGATTTTTTTAAGACACGCGGTATAAAATTTGATACAAATGTATCAAAAAATAACACAGCTTAAAACACTGACTCTGTTTCTGGACAACCCATACGAAAAATACTATTTGAGGGAAGCGGCAAGGCTTCTTAATATGAGCCCCATGACTCTCAGGCGTTCACTTAACCTTCTACTGAAAGAGAGACTTATTTTAAAGGAAAAGATAAAAAACCAGATTCTCTACTATGCCAATATACAGAACCCTGCGTTCAAGCACATGAAGATTTCCCACAACCTCTCATGGCTTGAAAACAGAAATGCTGTTGAGTTTATAAGAAGGATAATCCCTTCGGCAAGCACGATTATACTTTACGGCAGTTATGCAAAGGGCGAAAACGACAAAAAGAGCGATATAGATATAATGGTCATAACTCCCGTTAAAAAGGAGATGGCCGAAGAACTCTCCGCACTCCTCAGTAAAGAGGTGAACCTGTCATTATTCAGCCCTGCGGAATGGGGCAGACAGGCTAAATCCAACAGGGCCTTTTATCTTGATGTCATAACAGAGGGGATTGTGCTTTACGGCGCAAGGCCGGTGATAGGATGAATATAGCTGATTGTTTTGAAAAGAGGCTTTTAAAAAGGGGCAGGACTGACAGGCTGAAGAGCGAAAAGGCGCTTGAAATATCAAAGAAGAACATTGCAAAGTCGGATAGACTCACCAGTTGACTCATAATAAAATGTTACCGAAGGCTCGCTGACTCAACGTGTTT
>CAZHHV010000186.1:0-3538 GCA_964532335.1 uncultured Nitrospiraceae bacterium | reverse complement strand
ACTCCTGACTTTTTCCGCCGGCAAATCCACCTTATAAGCAATTTCCTCTGGTACAGGCTCCCTTCCAAGTTCCTGTACCAGTTCTCTTGTTGTCTTTGTTATGCGGTTTATAGTCTCAACCATATGAACGGGGATTCTTATTGTCCGTGACTGGTCTGCAATCGCCCTCGTAACCGCCTGCCTTATCCACCATGTTGCATAAGTGCTGAATTTATACCCTCTTTGGTATTCAAACTTATCACACGCCCTCATTAAGCCTATATTGCCCTCCTGTATCAGGTCAGAAAAACTCAAACCTTTCCCCATGTATTTTTTTGCTATGCTGATAACAAGTCTCAGGTTAGCTTCTATAAGAGCTTTCTTCGCCTCAAGAATTTGCTGCTCCCCTTCCATTAGAAGCCTCAGCGTCTTTTTTGTTTCTTCTGCCTTAATGCCGAGCGCTTCTTCTTTTTTTGCCAGATCTTCCCTGCATTCATTGCAGGCGTTAATTAGAGCGCCTGCGCCGCCCTTCTCGGTTGCGAGTCGTACCGACAGGTTTTTCTTCACCTTTATATCTTTGCCTATATCAGCATTAATGCCGTTCTGTCTGAGCTTTTTTCTGATAGCTGACAGCTTTTTGTCTGTTTCTTCAATACCGGAAATTGCCTTTTTTATTTCCTCGGAAAAAGCAATCACCGCAGCTTCTTTTAACCGCAGCTTATCTATTTTATCCAGTATTTTAGCCGTATTATCCTCAAGCATACGACCCGCTTTTTCCCCTCTCGAACTGCCTTCAGCTTCAAGCCTTTTGAGACACGCCATTCTCTTTTCATGCAGTTTCTTTATCTGAGCCGTTACATCAAAGAATCTCTTTCTTTCGGTAAAAAGGTCTTCTTCAAATGTCTCCTCGCCGTCCTGTATTATTTCTGCCAGCGGCGCATCTCCTTTTTCAATCAGTTCTCCCAATTCGATCAGTTTCTTTACTGTAAACGGGAGGGCAAAAATAATCTCAGCTACTTTCCTTCTGCCGCTTTCAATTCTTTTTGCTATCTCAACTTCCCCCGCTTTTGTGAGAAGGGGGACACTGCTCATCTCTTTCAAATATATCTTTATAGGATCATACTCCGCATCCTGAAGGAGAGGCTTTTCTCTCGCCTCTTCTACTGCCTCGTCTCCCAGAGCATCCTCCAGTAAAGAAAGCCTTTCCCTGTCTTTGTCTCCTTCAAAGTACTCAGGCTGTTCTCTCATCTTTTCTCCTTGTTATTTTTTGTTTTTCCGCTAAGAGACTGTTCAGAAGCCGTAAATCTCCCGCGGTCTTAGCGAGCCTTATCTTTTCTTCTATTTCGCAGTGCGCCATATCTCTCAGGCAATCCCTGATATTATTATCAACATGTTCAATATCAAATCCGGGATTAAGCGACAGCCTTGTGATAAGCGCCTTCCCTTCATCATTTAGAATACCGAGCATTGTATTCATATTCAACCTGTCGGCTGAAGGTTTAATTTCCTGAAAAATCTGTCTTACTACGGGATTGCACACTCTGTCAATGTTGAGATTATCAAAAATATACGGCGCCCTGTCAGGGAATGCCACTATAGCGCTAAGAAGCAAAACTTCCTCATCGTAGAAGAACTCGGCAGTTTTTGCAGCAGCAGGCGTTCTGGCAATACCTGCTCTTTGCTCATACTTTTTAGTCTCCCCTCTGAGAACAGCTTCCCTTATCCCTGACTTTTCCGCTAATTCCTTGAACAACTCTTCTCTCAGGATTAAATCCTTTGCATTGTCTATTATCCCGATAGCGGTCCTGACATTGTCTGACTTGTCTCCCTTCAACCTAAGAATGAAATCCACCATGGACTCTGACTTTGACAGTTTAATCTGAAATGCGCGGCTTCCGTTTTTCCTGAGAAAACTGTCTGGGTCGTCTCCCTCGGGAAGAAGCAATATCTTGCTCCTGAATCCATGCTCATAGAGAATTGACAGCGACCGCTTCGCAGCTGCAATGCCTGCCGCATCGCTGTCAAAGACCAGAAGAACTTTCTTTGTAAACGTCCCAAGTTTCTGGAGATGTCCTGTTGTCAGCGCAGTGCCCAGAGGAGCAACCACATTCAGAAAGCCATGCATGCAGCACATGATTACATCAAGATACCCTTCAGTTATCAGGACATAACCTTTTTTCCGTATCTCATCCTTTGCAACATTAAGCCCGTAAAGGGTCTCGCTCTTTTTAAACAGTAACGTCTCAGGAGAGTTGAGATACTTCGGCATTGAGTCGTCAATAGCCCTTCCGCCAAAAGCAATGGCATCTCCCTGTATATTGAATATCGGAAACATAACCCTGTTTCTGAAAACATCGTGCAGCCCGCTTTCTCCGGTAAAGATAAGTCCTGATTGTGTGATGAGCGAATCATCAAACCCCTTGGCCTTCAGATGGTCATAAAGAACCTTTCTCCCCCTGTCCGCATACCCAAGAGAGAAGGCCTCAACCATCTCATGGCTTACTCCCCTCTTGTCAAGATACGCAATAGCTGTTTTTGATTTTTTGAGATTCCCTGTAAATGTATTCAAGGCCTCTTTCTGAATAACATAAAGCCTTTCTTTTCTTTCAGCCAGGCCGTCCTCAAACCTGTAGCCCGAAAGTTGTACGCCTGCCTTCTTGGCAAGCATCTTGAGCGCCTCCTGAAAATTAAGGTTTTCATATTTCATTACGAAACCGAATATGTCTCCTCCTGCTCCGCACCCGAAACAATGGAATATCTGCTTGTTCTGGCTTACCATGAATGACGGGGTTTTTTCTGCGTGGAAAGGGCAGTTCGCCCTATAGTTCTGTCCTGCCTTTTTGAGTTCTATATAATCAGAAATAAGCTCTATTATATCTATGCGTGATTTTATATCCTCAAGGATTCTGTCTGTTTTCATAAATTAGCTGACAGCTGATAGCTCATAGCTATTAGCCTTTATCTCTTGACTCTCTGGAAACCGGAACACTCAAGAATCTCAAGCGATGAACTACGAGATAATTCATCAAGAAGCAAGTTAATGCCGACGTTATCACTTGCAATATGCCCTGCAATAATAACATTGAGATGATTCTTCTCAGCTTCCTTACGGTGTTCTTCGCTGAGATGCATGGCAACGATTGTGTTTACCCCGCCTGCTGTCAGGCTTTCAAATATTTCCTTTGAACCCTCTGTTCCGCCTGTCATGTCAACAAATACTTTGCCTGCCCTTCTGTCTTTAGAGCCGGTTAATATCTTCGGGCCTGCGCCGTTAAAACTTGCTGTCCTGTATTCAGGTATGCCTTTCAAGTCCTCCATCACATCGGAAACCCTGTAAGGTTTCTTTTCGTCAAAAAGCCTCTGCAGATAAGTTGCGACCATATTATCAGCAGGGGTATGAAGACAGATGAACGGAACACCCAAAAGCTTTGCAGCGTCAACAGCCCTTGTGTGATTAACAGGCATAAGTTTTCTCTCAACCTCTTTTATCCTGCCATCCATAAGGTCTTCAGCTATATTTATGGGCACTCCGAACCTGTGCAATATGTCTGACTGCATC
>CAZHHV010000185.1:0-3545 GCA_964532335.1 uncultured Nitrospiraceae bacterium | reverse complement strand
GCCTTAAATGTTTTGAGTGTTTTTGTCATGGCCTTGAAGATGTCACTTGCGAGGATTATATCTTTTTCTTCCATGTCATCCATGTCTCTTGTCCCTCGGTGCTGACAAACCCTGTTCTTATATAAACATGAAACGCATATAATTTCAACTATTCACCGGCAGTCTCAATCTGAACGTGGTTCCCGAACCTGTGCTGTCAACACGAATTGTGCCGCCGTGAGAGGTAATTATCTTATGCACTATTGCAAGTCCAAGTCCTGTTCCCTTCTCCTTAGTTGTATAGAACGGCAGAAAAATCTTGTCTTTAATCCCCTCAGGTATTCCATGCCCTGTATCAGATACGGTAATCTCTGCATAGCCGCCGGTCTTTGCATACCCGAAACTCAGTTTCCCGCCGTCTCTCATCGCATCATCGGCATTCTGAATCAGGTTTGTCAATGCCTGCCTTAGAAGTATCTCATCACCCGATATGAAAACAGACTTGTCAATATCAAGAACAACTTCAACATTGCCGCTAACACCTGCAATGCTTGACACACAACTGCTTATGATTTCACTGAGATTTATTTTTGAGAGAGTTAATTCAACAGGCCTTGCAAATGACAAAAAGTCAGAGATAATCCTGTCCATAACCTCAATCTCCCTTGAGATTGCCTCAACTGTCGGTATCAGCGCAGCGTCAGCCTTTCTGGAGAGCAGTTTAGTGTAGCCGGCAATCACTCCAAGAGGGTTTCTGAGTTCATGCGCGATACCGGCAGACATCTCTCCGAGGCTTGACAGCCTTTTCCTTAGTTCCGCCTGAGACTCAAGCGCCTTAAGCTCTGTAAGGTCGGTAAAGACAAGTATGTTGCCTATTTCTTTACCCTCATTGTCGCGCAAAGGTGAAAATGTAAGCCCGAGCCACAGCTCTCTGCCGTCAGGCAATTTATACTGAACTTCTCCTCTTTCAATCGGGTTTCTTTCTTTAAGAAGTTTTGCTATCGGGTTTTTAAAAAGTTCCTCGCAGTTCCTTTCAATTGCATCTTCTGCCTCTATGCCGAGAATCTTTTCCGCTGATGAGTTCATGGTCTTGATTCTTTAATCCCTGTCAAAGCTTATTACCCCGCTCGGTACGCTCTGAAGGATATTCCTGTTGTAGCTTTCAACATCCCCTGCCCTCTGCTCGGCGAGCTTTTTTAACACCTCGAGTTCTTTCTCCTTTTCCTTCAGCTTGGAAACAAGCTCATGAAATGTATCCACGACAAATCCTACATGCGAAGTATCCTTCTGTTCTGTTTTTTTCTTTTCCCTGTTGAATTTCAGAAATGCCCTGAATAAATAGAAGAAAATAAATATTACAATCAGGAATATAAACAGAGGCAAGTATGCTGCTTCGGCGCTCATCTAATTCCCATATACCAGTAAAAAATCTCCTGCCCTGCAAAGAGTGTTATAATTGCGCCTGCTGCAAGGAACGGGCCGAATGGTATCTTGCTCTTTCTCCCTCTTCCCTTAAATACCATCAGGAATATGCCCCATACAGAACCAAAGAGACTACCTAAAAAGGTTGTCATCAGCACAGATTTCCATCCCATCAGAGCGCCGGCCATTGCCATCATCTTTATGTCGCCTCCGCCCATTCCTCCGCGGCTGAGAACAGCAATCAAATAGAAAAGGCCAAAACCTGTGACGGCGCCGATAATAGAAGTCTTATATCCCAGCATCGTCCATCTCAAAAACGGGTCTTGAAGCAGGAATGAGCCTGCAATCAATCCTATCAGGATGCCGGGCAGCGTTATGCTGTCGGGTATTATCTGAAAATCAAGGTCTATAAATGTTATGACTATCAGAGAAGAAACAAATGCAAAATAAAATAATGTATGCCACCCCATTCCAAATCTCCATAGAACAGCCGCATAAAACAATGCATTCACGGCTTCAACCACAGGGTATCTGAGAGATATATTCCCCTTACAGGCCCTGCATCTTCCAGCAAGCATTATATAGCTGATAATCGGTATGTTATCCCATATCTTTACGGGAGTATTGCATGAAGGGCAGTATGAAGAAGGCATAATTATTGATTTCCCTCTCGGAATTCTGTATATGCAGACATTCAGGAAAGAACCCACAATAGAACCAAAAATAAAAACCATGACGTAAAGACTCTGGCTGTGCATATTTAAATCCTACCCTTCTACCTTGCTTATCTCCGATGCCTTCTTATTTATATCTTCAATCTCAGAATCAATCTTCTCTATCTCGCTTATAGAGTCTGCTATAACCTTGTCTTTCAGTATGTTCTTATCCTGCTGTTCCCTCAGCTCAAACACACGCTCGCCTATAAGCCTCATCTTTTCCGCCCTGTCTTTCTCTTTTTTATCCCTGTCGCTTACAAGTTTGATAACAGAAAATTCAATCTTCATCCGTTCAGACAAAATGGAAGAAAACCATTTTATCCTCGCTATGCCTGAATCAAAATTATTTTTAATCCTTTTCCACATAAAACCTCCTTGCCTTTAATGCTAATCCATTCAAAAATCAGGAGTCAATTACGCACTCCCCGCAGCAAGCTACAGGGTATCACAAAATTGAATATTTGTCTTTTGGTCATTCCCGCTTGTCGGGAATCCTTCAGAAAGATTCTGGACAAGCCAGAAAGACAGAAATACAGTAACTCTGCAGCAGGCTACAGAGAATAATAAGTTCAAAAATCAGGAGTCAATTCAGCTTTAAGCAATGTCTCATAATAACATAACAGACCGTGTTGATTTTATTGCTTTTTTAAACTGCATTAATATTTAGTTTTGTGCTATATTGTATCAAATTATCGGAAAAGGCGAATGTTTGGATATTAATTGTTGGGCAACCGATATATGGAGGCTGTTAATATGGATGATAATTATAATGAATTACTAAAAAGTAAAATTAGAGGGAAAAGAGAAGAACTTTCGGCTATTGAAGAATTAAAAAAAGATTCGTTGGAGTTAATAAAAAAGCATATGTCTGCGTTAGCCCAGCATTTGAATGGTATGAGAGAAACAATTGAACAAAGAAATCTCATAAGTCTTGATATGAGTCAATGCGAAGATGTGTTGCATCCCCGGGTGATCCTAAAAACTAAAACGGATATTGATATTAAAGACTGGTTTGAGCTTAGCATCACATATAATGCAAATAGATATCCATTTCCGTTAAACGGTCACTTGTATTGTGTGTTCATAACAGACCCAAACATCTCAGAAGCCGAGTCTTTTCGTTCTTTTGAAGATTTGAAGTCAGTAATGGAGTTTATCATCAATCGATGTAGTATGTATATTGCAAAACATTTAAAGTAGATTAAAACATGATTACTTCTGGCCCAATCGAAACTTTTTTCAAGGCACCAACAGAGCCTCCTTGCGATCAAGGGGATGGGATATTGTTTCATCTGCGCCGTGATCTCGAAAAATTATATGGCAAAGAAAAGGATTACACTTTCGATGCCTCTGAACATGTTATGCTCGCAATGATGGGAATACTTGCAGGCATTGATTATTTATCAAAAGTTTATGCTTCCCAAAATG
>CAZHHV010000184.1:0-3553 GCA_964532335.1 uncultured Nitrospiraceae bacterium | reverse complement strand
AAAAAAAACGCACAACAAGTCACTGCACTGAATGCAGACCACAGGACGCTTTTTCAGACTTGCAGTGACTTATGGTTAGCAGATTGTCTTTTGGCTCTTTTAAGTCATTCGATGGTCTGCATCAGTGAGTTTTGCGTTAAAAGGGCAGATATTGCTCATTTTTTTACAATGACACAATTCTGGGGACACTATACACAAATTATTGACATGCGAACGAGGTTAAACAGATCATTCACGTAGAGACGGAAAAGGGGTCTGCTGATACCCTAACCTAAAAAGCTGCTGTAACTGAGAAAACACTTGACACATTATCATTAAAATTTTATCCTTACACATAATGAAAAAACTATGGGCAGGAAGGTTTATTGAAAAAACATCAAAGACCGTAGAGTATTTCACGGAATCAATATCATTTGACCGGAGGCTGTGGAAATACGACATTGAGGGAAGCATGGCCCATGCAAAGATGCTCGGCAAACAGAAAATCATCTCTCAGAAAGACTCATCATCAATAATCAATGGACTAAAGAATATCGCAGGAGAAATTGAAACAGGCAGATTTAGATTTGCAGTTGAACTTGAAGATATTCACATGAACATTGAAGCGGCGCTTATAAAAAATATCGGGGATGCAGGTAAAAAACTCCACACAGCGCGTTCAAGAAACGACCAGGTTGCCCTTGACCTGAGACTCTATCTGAGGGCTGAGACAAAGGAAACAATTGCGCTCATTAAAAATCTGCAAAAAACACTGCTCAATGCCGCGGAAAATAACATCGGCATCATCATGCCGGGCTACACGCATCTGCAAAGGGCGCAGCCTGTTCTCCTATCGCATCATCTCCTTGCCTATGTTGAGATGCTCCGGAGGGACAGGGAACGCTTTGAAGATTCTCTTAAGAGGATAAATGTACTTCCGCTCGGCTCATGTGCGCTGGCAGGGACATCCCTGCCGGTTGACAGGTCTTATGTGGCGAAGCTGCTTGGATTTAAAGCCATTGCTGAAAACAGCATCGACGCTGTCTCGGACAGGGACTTCGCAATAGAGTTTTTAACAGATGCCGGCATACTCATGATGCACCTGTCCCGCTTTGCAGAAGAACTCATCCTTTGGTCCACAGAGGAGTTTTCATTTATTGAACTGCCTGATGCGTTCACAACAGGCTCAAGCATAATGCCTCAGAAAAAAAATCCTGATGTTGCTGAATTAATAAGAGGGAAAAGCGGAAGAATATACGGAAACATGATAGCGCTCATGACAGTGATGAAGGGACTGCCCCTTGCATACAACAGGGATATGCAGGAAGACAAGATGCCTGTCTTTGACACCGTGGACACCGTCAAATCATGCCTGACAGTCCTTGCTCAGATGGTTCCAAAAATAAGATTTATCGGTGATAGAATGCGTGATGCCGCAGGCAGAGCATACTCTACTGCAACAGATATAGCCGAATATCTCGTGAAAAAAGGCGTTCCATTCAGACAGGCGCATGAGATAACAGGGAAGATTGTACGTTACTGCATCAAGAACAAAAAACAGCTTGAAGAAATTTCCATCAACGAGTTCAGGAATTTTTCTAATATTATTTCAAAAGACATCTGCTCGCGCCTCAGCGCTGAAAATTCCGTGAATGCAAAGAACTCAAGAGGCGGGACCTCTCCATCGGAAGTGAAAAAACAGATTAAGAGGCTGAAAAAACTTATCAGATGAGATTGCCAGCCATCAGCTATCAGCTTTCAGCTATCAGCCTTATTGTCATTTGCTTCCTGCTTTTATCATGCGGTAAAAAAACGCCGCCTACACTCAAGGCATATGAAAAACCATCCGCGCCTGCGGCTGTTAAGGCAATACACAGAGAAGACAGAATTATCCTCTCATGGTCCTACACTTCAAAAAAAGAAAATCTGAAAGAATTTTATATTCTCAGGGCAGAAGACAGCAGTTTTCAGAAAATAGCATCTGTAACCAAGGAGGAAAGTTCCTACACAGATGTTAACTTTAAGACAGACACTCTTTATAAATACAAAGTCGTTGCCGGAAGCCTGAAAAAAGTCCTCAGCGACGATTCAAATATAATCATAATAAAGCCTGAAGTCGTCCCTCCTGCCCCGAAGAATATATCATTCAGGGTTGGCAATGATGCCCTGAACGTTTCATGGGATAGCACAGGCGAAAATGCGCTTTATAACATTTACAAAACTGCTGAAAAAGGCAAATACAGCATCAATCCAATCAATAAAGCGCCGCTGACAGCGCCAAAATATTCTGACAATCTGGAAACAGGCATCCCTGTTTACTATACAATCCGCAGTCTTCTGAGCAAGGAATTCCGGAGTGAAGGACAGGCATCAGTGGAAATAGCAGTGGACCCTTCAACTTTTATTCCGACAAAGCCCGAAGGTTTTCAGACAGTTGTCGCAGACGATAGAGTCGTTATTTCATGGAAAGAAAATCCTGAGATGTGGGTGACAAAATACAGGATTTACGATAAGGTGAATGAAAAAGACGAATTTAAACTTATAAAAGAATCCGTGACCCCTGCGTTCACTTTAAGAGAGAAAATGGGGATGAAGCACATATTCAGGGTTACTGCCGTAGGGCCGCTTAAAGAGAGCGAACCTTCAGAAATGATTGCGTTTGATTTTTAAAGGAGAGATATTTATGCCGAGGATAACCATTCAGGACTTTTTAAAGAAAAAATTAGAAAAGAAAAAAATCACAATGCTTACAGCATACGACTACCCGTTCGCACAGATAGTTGATGAGGCAGGCATTGACGCAATACTTGTTGGAGACTCTCTTGGAATGGTGGTTCAGGGGCTTGAGAACACGCTTCCTGTCACGATGGATGAGATGATATACCACACAAAGATGGTCTCAAGAGCGGTTAAAAATGCACTGGTCATCGGAGACATGCCATTCATGTCCTATCAGGCAAGCGTAGAAGATGCTGTAAGGAATGCAGGAAGGTTTCTGAAGGAGGCAGGCGCATCGGCAATAAAGATTGAAGGCGGAGCTGAAGTGGCAGAACACATCAGGGCCATGACAAAATCAGACATACCTGTTATGGCGCATATAGGCCTTACTCCTCAGTCAATACACAGGATGGGAGGATATAAGGTTCAGGGAAAGACAGAGGAAGCACAGAAAAAACTGATTGAAGAGGCGCACATCGCAGAGGATGCAGGCGCATTCGCACTCTTGCTTGAAGCGATTCCGATGAACCTTGCAAAAAAAATAACAGAAGAGCTTTCCATTCCGACAATCGGAATCGGCGCAGGCCCGTTTTGTGACGGACAGGTGCTTGTTCTTCATGATGTCATCGGGTTATTTGAAAGGTTCGTTCCAAAATTCGTAAAGAGATATGCCAACCTCAAAGAAGAGGCGCTGAAAGCAATAAAGGCTTATAAAGAAGACATAGAAAAAGGCGCATTCCCGTCCGAAGATCAGAGTTTTAAATGAAGCTCCCCGGGTAAACACTTCCTTGAGATTATGGGCTTACCAGTTGACTCATAATAAAATGTTACCGAAGGCTCGCTGACTCAACGTGTT
>CAZHHV010000183.1:0-3605 GCA_964532335.1 uncultured Nitrospiraceae bacterium | reverse complement strand
GGACGTGGCCCTCTCAAGGCTAAAACACGGGTTCGAATCCCGTTGGGACCGCCAAGGATTGATTATCTCTTACATATAATTTTATTTAGTCTTTCTGTTAAGCATCATGGCGACATCTTCAATTATATTTCTGCCGAGCCTCTTGCAAAAGTCTGACAAAATGCCGCTCCTGTCATGGTGAGCTTGTCGAACCATGGACTAAATCAAGCACTTAGGTCACCCATTCGACAGGCTCAGGGTGACAATTCCGGACTTTTGCGAGAGCCTCCTATGCTAAAAATTATTCCATTCAAAAATCCTATCGTCTTATGAGATAATTGACATTATAAACCTGTATCCAAAGGAGAACGATCATGGCGCACGTCCCAAGCCCGAGTTACAGCATAACCATCCGTGTGGAAATAGACAACAAAGTCGGAATGTTCGCAAGGCTTGCAACAGCATTAAGTTATGCAGGAGGCGACCTCGGCTCAATTGATATCGTACGCGTTGAAAAAGGAAAGATTATCCGTGACATCACTGTCAATGCCCGTGACGAAAAACACGAAAAGGCTATTGTAGCCTCTATAAAAAGCATCGAGGGCGTAAGGGTCCTGAGGGTCATGGACAGGACCTTTTCTGCGCACGAAGGCGGCAAGATTGAGATACACAACAAGGTTACTATAAGAGACAGTAATGACCTTTCACAAGTATACACTCCGGGAGTTGCAAGGGTATGCATGGACATTCATGAAAACAAAGAGCATTTATTCCGTTATACGATAAAGGGCAATTCTGTTGCTGTGGTGACTGACGGCACTGCAGTGCTTGGCCTCGGCAACATAGGGCCTGAGGCTGCAATGCCTGTCATGGAAGGCAAGGCCATGATATTCAAGGAATTTGCAGGCATTGATGCATTTCCGATTGCCTTAAAAACCAAAGACGTCACTGAGATTGTAAATACAGTAAAAAATATTTCCATCCCGTTTGGCGGAATAAATCTTGAAGACATATCAGCGCCAAGATGCTTTGAAGTTGAGGAGAGGCTGAGGAGAGAACTTGATATCCCTGTAATCCATGACGACCAGCACGGCACTGCTGTTGTTGTGCTTGCAGCGCTTATAAATGTATCAAGGCTGCTGAAAAAAAATATAAGAAAGTTCAGGATAGTCGTTGTCGGCGCCGGCGCCGCAGGTTCTGCCACCGCAAAAATACTTTCAGCTTACGGCATAAAGGATATAACAGTCTGCGACAAACACGGCACGGTCTTTACAGGAAGAAAACATGACATGGACACCTTTAAGAAGGCGCTTGCAAGAATAACCAATCCGAGAAAAATAAAAGGCAGCATATCAGATGCAATGCAAGGAGCTGATGTTTTCATCGGCCTTTCAGCGCCAAACATCATAACCACGGACGACATCAAGAAGATGTCAAAGAATCCTATTGTATTTGCTCTGGCAAATCCCGAACCAGAGATAGCGCCTGAGGATGCATTTCCAATAGTGCGTGTTCTTGCAACAGGGAGGTCTGATTATCCGAATCAGATAAACAACATGCTGGGTTTTCCCGGAATATTCAGGGGACTGCTTGATGTCCGGGCCAAGGGCGTAAATGAAGAGATTAAGTTTGCGGCTGCAGAGGCAATCGCCCAGATAATAAAGGACGACGAACTGCACGAAGACTACATCATCCCCAGCGGCTTTGACAGAAAGGTTGTCTCCTCAGTCGCGCACGCAGTTGCAGAAGTGGCAAGGAAAACCGGACTTGCACGGCATTAAAGCAGCCCTGCCCTCTCCATTATCTCAGGCACCTTGTCCTCCATGCCGATTGCCATTATATGAACGCCATCGCATATCTTTTCTTCCTTCAACTGCCTTATATGCCTTGTCGTGATGTTCATGCCGGTGTCAAGCGCTTTTTCTTTGCCTGCTGCCTTAAGCTCATCAATCAACACTTGCGGAACCCTGATTCCCGGAACATTGTTATTAAGGAAGTTCGCCATGCCAGCAGATTTCAGGACAACAAACCCTGCGAGTATTTTCACAGGGAATTTCCGAGCATGTTTCATAAATTCTTTGAACTTCTCAATATCATATATCGCCTGAGTCTGGAAAAACTTTGCACCTGCCCGTATCTTTTTTTCAAACTTTATCAATTGCGGTTCAATCGGGTTTGCCTCAGGCGTTACAACAGCGCCCTGAAAGAAATCAGTTGAACCCTTGAGTTCATTGCCCGACATATCCTTTCCGTTATTCAATCCGTCAACAATCTTTAGAAGCTGGACTGATTCAACATCATAAACAGGCTTTGCGCCTTTATGGTCTCCCGCTGATACATGGTCCCCTGTCATGCAGAGCACATTCTTTATTCCAAGTATATTTGCGCCAAGGAGGTCTGACTGAAGTCCGATCCTGTTCCTGTCGCGGCAGGTCATCTGGAATATAGGCTCAAGCCCGTGTTCCATTGCAATCTTGGATACAGCCATGGAGCATATACGCATAACAGCGGACTGGTTGTCCGTAACATTAACAGCATCCACCTTGCCCTTAAGAATCTCCATGTGGTGTATCATCTCTTTTATATCCGTGCCTTTTGGTGGGCCTACTTCTGCCGTTACAACAAACTTGCCTGAATTCAATATATCTTTAAAGCTCATTTCTTTTTCTCCTCTCTGGCTGTAAGAGCCCTTGGCTTCTGTGATGCTGACCAGTCCTTTGCCTCTATTGTGACCTCACAGAATTCCTGAAGTTTGTCAAGCTTTTTCATCCTCTCGTATATCCTTACCCATGCGCATTTGATGTCAGGGCTTATCTCGCAATGGCCGTCCTTGCATCCGCCGCAGGGCCCGTTCAAGAGTCCCTTTGGACATGCTGTAATCGGACATATCCCACCTGTTTTGTCAAGAATGCACTTTCCGCACAATGAACATCTCTCATCGAAAATCTGAAGCCTTGTCATATTCCCGAGGAAAAGGCTGTCATTCGAAGCAAAAACAGCTTTGTCTTCATATAAATCCACAGCGGTCTGCGTGCCTGCTCCGCATGACATGACAATAATGCAGTCTGTTTTATCCAGCGCCTCTTTGAACGGCTTCAATTCAACTTTTGTGCCGAGCACCTGACATCCTGTCTTTGCGACAAATGTTCCTGTAACAGAGTTGCCTTCTGCCTCAAGCTCCTTCTTCATAGCCTTAAGCTCGGGGTCTCCTCCGGTTCCGCACAGTGTTGCGCACTCAGAGCATCCAATCAGGAAAAAATTCCTGTAGTTTTTTACGTTTTCCATCAGTTCCTTAAAATCCCGCTTTTTTGTGATAATCATTCTTCCTCCCTGGTGGCAGTGAATAGTGACGGTATAGAAACACTGACACTAACCACTGACACTGTTTACTGTTTTTATTATAACGGGAGTTTCAGGCAAAAATAAACCGAAAAAATACATTTAAATAAGGCAGATGTTGTGAAAAAATTTATTTTTCGATACCTTAGCACACCTCTCTCTGATGGTTTTTGGAATATTTCAGTGAATATAACAAATGAAGATATTTCAATAAAATTATCGAGTTAAAGAAAGGTAATTGTAAAAGTTTTGGCACCATTTTAAAATGGTGCCATGGATCTAAACAC
>CAZHHV010000182.1:0-3608 GCA_964532335.1 uncultured Nitrospiraceae bacterium | reverse complement strand
GATAAGCGCTACCGCTCTGATGTACAAAAACAAAAACACATTGAAAATGCTTTCTGCAACCGATTATGACAGGCCATTGGGTGTTCAGATTCTTGGAGGCGATTCCGAGATTATAAAAAGGACTCTGGATATTATAGCGGGATATACTTTCGATATTATTGATTTTAATGCAGCATGTCCGGTAAACAAGGTCGCATCAGGAGGAAAAGGCTCCGGATTGCTCAGGGATCCAGTGAAGCTGGAAAAACTTCTGAAGGTAATCGTTGAAAATACCAGTCTTCCAGTCACAGTCAAGATACGCTCCGGCTGGGATGAAGCATCCATAAACGCCGTAGATATAGCTCTCCGTGCGCAGGATGCCGGCGTGAGCGGGCTTTTCATACACGGCAGGACAAAGACGCAGGGATATAGGGGAACTGTTGATTACAACATAATAAGAAAAGTGAAAGAGGCACTGAAAATACCTGTAATAGCGAGCGGGGATGCGCTGACGCCTCAGCTCATTAAAAAATTAATGACTGAAACAGGCTGCGACGGTATAACAGTTGCAAGAGGCGCTCTCGGCAATCCTTGGATATTCCGTGAAGCAGCCGAGTATCTGAACAGCGGGGCACTGCCTTGCAGGCCTGATATCTCTGAAATAGCGCGAACAATGAAAGAGCATCTTGATTTGATCATCGCATTCAGCGGAGAGAAGACCGGCGTCATGCGGTTCAGGAAATTTTTCGCATGGTATGCAAGGGGAATGGGCGTAAAGAAATTGAGGGCAAAGGCGTTCAGCGCAAATACCTCCGGTGAGATGCTGCGATTGATAGATGAATTACAGACCTTGCCTGTTGAATGTCATTGATTTGCGGTTAAATAGAGAGAACACCTGCCCACTTTATTTATACTTAGAAGCTTTCTCACTTAATATCTTGGCGGGAGCGTGTGGGAATCGAACCCACCCTTCCAGTTTGTGGCCGGAAACACCGGCTTTGAAGGCCGGGAGGGACACCAGAACCCTATGCGCTCCCAATGTGATGATAATACTTTATTTGCATTCTGTATGCAAGTGTACGACTGGTATCTCAGCTTAAGACGCTTAACAGAATATCAGCGAGTATTGCGAGGATTGAAAGGATGAAGATTATTGCATAGTTCAGGTCTTCGGGCGAGGATTTTATTGATGAGAGAAGATACAGCACTGTCTCCCTGTCTTCTTCGGTGAGGCAGGCGTTGGCTTTCACCTTGTCAATAAGCCCAAAATCATCTATCGCCCTTTTCCTCTTTTTCGTTATCCTGTATCTGTAGAGGAAGAAGAAGATGTATCCGACAATGCCTGCATACCACACAGGCCTTACCCATGAAGGCTCAAGATGCTGGAATACTATAATTGCCCTGAATGCTATCGCAGAGATAAGCCCGATAACAAAAAAACCATAGATTATGTATTTTGGCAGGATATGCGGCCTTCTCGTAGAGTCGAGTCTTCGACTGTTCATTATTTTATTCCTATCTCTATCATCTTATTTTTTATCTCCTTAATCCTGTCCCTTATTGCAGCAGCGCGTTCAAACTCAAGTTTCTTGGCAGCCTCTTTCATCTCTGCCTCAAGCCTTTTAAGCGTTTCATCATCATTTCCGTATTCTGCCTTTTCCTCTGCCGCAACAGGCACTGTCCAGTAGTCAGATTCATAGATAGAGCTTAATATATCTTTTATATTGCTTTTAACAGTCTCAGGTGTAATATTCATATCCCTGTTATATCTTTCCTGTATATTCCTCCGTCTAATTGTCTCATCCAAAGTCCTTTTTATAGAGCCGGTGATTTTGTCTGCATACAGGATTGCTTCTCCATTTATATGCCGAGCCGCGCGTCCTGCTGTCTGTATCAAAGAGCGCTCTGAACGCAGGAAGCCTTCTTTGTCGGCATCCAGTATCGCAACCAGCGACACCTCGGGAAGGTCCAGCCCCTCTCTCAGAAGGTTTACTCCTATAAGCACGTCGAATTCCCCGAGCCTCAGGTCTTTGATTATCTCAACACGCTCAAGCGTATCTATGTCTGAATGCAGGTATCTTACCCTTATTCCGAGATTGGCATAGAAGTCCGTTAAGTCCTCTGCCATCTTTTTTGTAAGCGCTGTGACAAGTATGCGTTCATTTTTTTCTGCTCTCTTCCGTATCTCATCCAACAGGTCTTCTACCTGAGATGATACCGGTTTGACTGTCAGCTTCGGGTCCACGAGCCCTGTGGGCCTTATAATCTGTTCTGTGACTCTCCCCCCTGATTTTTCTATCTCATATTGAGACGGCGTGGCAGAGACATAGATTGCCTGCTTTACCCTGTGTTCAAATTCCACAAATGCAAGAGGCCTGTTGTCAAGCGCTGAAGGCAGCCTGAATCCGTAATCAACAAGTGTCTGCTTTCTTGAGCGGTCACCTGCATACATGCCTCCTATCTGGGGTACTGTTGCATGGGATTCGTCTATCACAATCAAAAAATCTTCAGGGAAGTAATCAATAAGAGTGTATGGAGGCTCTCCTGCTGCCCTTCCGCTGAGATGACGTGAATAGTTTTCGATGCCGTGGCAGTAGCCGAATTCCCTGAGCATTTCAAGGTCAAACCTTGTCCTCTGCTCAATCCTGCGCGCCTCAAATATCTTTTTTTCTTTCAGAAAAGACTCAATCTTTTCATTCATCTCAGCCTCTATTCTCTTTAATGCAGGCTCAAGCTTTTCCCTCGGCGTTATCCAGTGGCTGTTCGGGAACAGTGCAACTTTCTCAATCCTGCGTGTCCTTTCGCCTGTCAGGTGGTCGAATTCATTGATTGCATCAATATCACTTCCAAAGAACTCAATCCTTATCCCCCTGTCAAGAGAGAAGGATGGATAGACTTCCACAATGTCTCCCCTTACCCTGAATGTCCCTCTCCTGAAGTCCGTGTCAGCGCGCGCATACTGCATCTCAACAAGCCTTTTCAGTATCTCATCTCTATCTGTATGCATTCCCTCCTCTATCAGAAGATGCATATTCCTGTAATCCTCAGGCGAACCTATGCCGTATATGCAGGAGACCGATGCAACAACAATAGTGTCTCTTCTTTCAAGCACTGCCCTTGTAGCTGAGTGCCGCAGCCTGTCTATGTCATCGTTTATTGAAGAATCCTTTTCTATATATGTGTCAGTGGTAGGGATATAAGCCTCGGGCTGGTAGTAGTCATAGTAGCTCACAAAAAACTCTACTGCATTTTCCGGAAATAACTCCCTGAACTCGCCGTATAGCTGCGCTGCGAGTGTCTTATTGTGCGCTATGACAAGAGCGGGCTTGTTCACGTTTGCAATAACGTTAGCTATTGTAAATGTCTTGCACGAGCCTGTTACTCCGAGGAGAACCTGATGCCTCAGTTTTTTTTCTATTCCATCGGTGAGTTCTTTTATCGCAATTGGCTGGTCGCCTTTTGGCGTGAAGGCTGTGGAGATTCTGAAATTGCCCATAGGGGATTTTAAGCCTTAAGCAGGCCACAATTCAACATTATTCCATTATGTGCATCATAAGGGTATGTCTTTGTCTTCGCCCAGTTGACTCATAATAAAATGTTACCGAAGGCTCGCTGACTCAACGTGTTTT
>CAZHHV010000181.1:0-3611 GCA_964532335.1 uncultured Nitrospiraceae bacterium | reverse complement strand
AAGATTCCCGCTGGAGTTTACCCTCGTGAAAACGGGGGCGGGAATGACAGCCCTGCGCCAAGACTGCCCCTGTCAGCCTCGCAATGACAACACAAAGTCCATTTCTCACCCCCCCTCCATTACCTATTTTTTGAGTTGATTTTGAAACAGAGTTCTATATGCCATGTAGAATATTCTACATATAACATAGAAAATGTCAATATTTTTCTATGTTATATGTGGTTTTAAAAACCTCCTGAAAAGTTGATTATTTAAAAACGGAGGGTTTATGAAAACGACAAAGGAATTACTCGGCGCACGAATAAAGGAGTTACGAAAGGCAAAAGGACTATCGCAGGAAGAACTTTCAGAAAAGGTGGGTATAGATTCAAAACATTTAAGCCGAATAGAAGTGGGGAAAAGCTATCCATCACTTGACACATTGGAGAGAATTGCCAATGCATTGAATGTAGAAATAAAAGACCTTTTTGAATTTATGCATCAGGTGAGAAGTAAAGAACTGACTGATAATGTAAGCAAACTACTTAAAGAGGCTGGTGAGGACAAACTGAGACTTATCCTGAAAATTATTAGAGCTGTTGTCCGTTGAAAACAAGTTTTTGGTATTTTAGGCAAATCAAAAACAGCGGCTCAAAAAACACGGTCATATAGGTTGCCCGCGTTGCGGCAAAGGCAGAATAGGGGTGAAAAGCCTCGATTCTCACGGGCGTCACGAAAAAACTGCGCTGACAGGTATTGCCCATATTTTATCTCCGAGTCTTACGGATTCGGTTCCGTTATATGCGAGCACGGCTGCAACGCAGTGCGGAGTTGACGAAAGAAACGCCCTGAGTCCTGAAAGGTCTTTATCCGCCCATCTTGCCGCTGCCTTTACTTCAACGGCAATGCATTTATTCCCAGCCTCTACAATGAAGTCAACTTCATGCCTTCCCTGAATATTCCAGAAATACAACTGCGCGTCGGCCCATCGCGCACTGATTATTGCCGAAAGATTCTGCGCCGCATAGGTCTCAAACATGGCCCCTTTAAAGGGTTCGTCTTCAAGGCGTTTAATGCCTGCAAGATAACATGCCAGCCCGGAATCGCTTATATACATTTTGGGAGACTTGATAAGCCTGCTTGCGCGGTTTCTGAGATATGGAGGCATGCGGTTGATGATAAAGGATGCCTCAAGGAGCGAGAGATGCCTCGATGCCGTTGCAGTGCTGAGTTTTGCGTCTCTGCCGATGGAACTTGGACTTAAAAGCTGACCCGTTCTCAACCCGGCCAAATGCAAGAGATTCCTGAAGGAGATAATATCCGTGATCCGGCTCAGCTCTCTGATATCCCTCTCAAGATATGTCTGCTCATAGCCCTTAAACCAGATGTCCCTGTTTTTAACCTCTCCAAGACAGACAGAAGGCATGCCGCCTTGCAGAATATTGTCTGCTTTGATAATCCGGCCGGCCTTAATCCCCGCAATGCTCTGTGACTTAAAAAACCCGTAAAGAAAAGGCTCTTCAGATATTTGTTTATTCAGCTCCCTGATAGACATTGGGTGCAAAGTGAAATATACGACGCGCCCGGCAAGGCTTTCGGATATGCCTTTCAGAAGCGCAAAGTTTGCAGAGCCTGACAATAAAAACCGGCCTGCCCGTCTCTTTTTATCTACTTTCTTTTTTATCGCAGTCAATAGTTCCGGACATCTCTGAGCCTCATCTATAGTAAGCGGCTCATCGGTATTGACAAAACTATCGGGATCGGCCTTAGCCGCCTCAAGCTGCGCAAAGTCGTCAAAAGTGATATATCGTCTGCCTTTCAGTTCAGGCTGGTTTTGTAAAAATGTGCTCTTGCCGGTCTGTCTCATGCCGGTAATAACTACTACCGGCATTTCACTCAATGCCGCTGTTATTGTATCGGCAATATCCCGCTCAATGTATATCATAATATTTCATATTATAGCGTCATAATGACACCACGTCAAGAAAAAACATAGAATTTCACACAAACAAAAAGGCGTCTTATGTACCCTTTGCCTGTCTTGTAGCAAAAGAAGACTATATGCAAAAATAGACTTTGCAGACTCGCGGCTGAAAGCCTAAAACTCTTTCTCTATCTTAGGGATTGTAGTCTTAAGAACAAATCTGCCCTTTCCGTAATTCCCCTCCGGCTTTATGATAAGCGCAAGATAATAATCCTTATTTATCTTTCTCATTATAATTCCGCACTTATCGGAGATTATTGAAAACTCCTTTGCCTCGCCAAGCCCGAGCGTCTCGGCGGCATTGCCTATGTCCTTAATCATTGCAGATGCCTCTGCGCTCAGGTCTTCCAGATTAATAAGCTTCTCGCTGGCATATTCCTCAACAGGCATGCCGTCCGAGCTTATTATCATAGCAGAAACTGCGCCGTCAACTTTCCCGACTGTTTCCTTAAGAACTTCTGAAAAACTCATCTTTTTTCTCCCTAATCCTTTCACCGAAGGTTTCAAGTTTATCGATTACCGCTTCCTTGTCTTTCCCGAGCATCTTGAGCAGCATTCTTAATTCTTCAACTTTCTGCATGACATATTTGTTTTGAGGATTTGCAGACAACATCTCTTTATAAATGCTCATTGCCTTCATGTAATCACCTATGGATATAAATTGTTCCGCATCATTCAGGCTATATGCGCCTTTGTCTTCCTTTTCAGGCAGCCTCTCTGCTACAGGCGCCTTTTCTTCCTTGAACGCCTCAAAAGAAGAAGGAGGCTGTGCTGTATCTTGCTCCCCGAATGTCGCGGCATAGGCCATTACTTCCTTTTCCGCCTCTTCTATATCTTCATCTGAAATAACCTCTTCACCAAAAACACCTTCTGTCTGAGCATCTTCTCCAGCCTTCGCAGCCGAAGCTACTTCGCCTTGTCCTGAGATAGACCTCTTAAATTCCTCAAACTCATCTCAATGTGGAGACTGCAAAGGTTCTTCCGCAGGGAGAACTTCAACTTCTTCTTCTGCCCTGATTGTTTCTTTACCCGCCGTTTGTGTGGAGGGTTCAACAGCGTCATAAGGAGCAGCATTGCCCTGCACAGAAAATTCTTCAGGAGCGGATTCCGGAGCTGTTATGCCCTCCTCCTGCATATGGCCTCTCTGAAGAGTCTCAAGATTTGAGACAGCGTCATCATCAAAAGGGTTCAGTTTGAGCACTACCCTGTATTCTCCTATTGCCCTTTCTTTCTCTCCTGAATCCCTGTATATCTCGGCTAATTTTTTATGCGCAAACAGGTTATCAGGTATCGCTGATATCACCTTCTCGAATTCTTCCTTTGCCGCAGGCGCCATCTTTTTCTCAAGATATATCTTGCCGAGCGACACCCTTGCGCTTGCATATCCCGGCTGGCTGGTGATTCCGGTCATAAGGACAGATATGGCCTCATCAAGCATCCCTGTTTTTCTGTATTCTTCAGCAAGAGGGACAAAAAGCTTTGAGTTGGGATCCTTCTTAACTTTCTCTTTTAATTTTTCAATATCTTCAAGCGCCATGTTACCTTCAAAAAAGCTTAACAGAACATCTGAAAAAGTTCAAGCTTATACTGTTAACCGAATTGACTCACAATAAATGTTACCGGAGTAAAGGATAAAAAGGAATCGTTG
>CAZHHV010000180.1:0-3617 GCA_964532335.1 uncultured Nitrospiraceae bacterium | reverse complement strand
CAAGAAAAGGAAAGCTTGACCCTGTTATCGGAAGGGACGATGAGATAAGGCGCATCATACAGGTGCTTTCAAGAAGGACAAAGAACAATCCCGTTTTAATCGGAGAGCCGGGTGTTGGAAAGACTGCTATCGCTGAAGGGCTTGCGCAGAGGGTTGTCGCAGGCGATGTGCCTGAGACGCTGAAAGACAAGAGGGTTGTTGCACTTGATATAGGAGCGCTTGTTGCCGGTTCAAAATACCGCGGCGAGTTTGAAGAAAGGCTTAAGGCTGTTCTTAAAGAGATTGAGCAGGCAGAGGGCAGGATTATACTCTTCATAGACGAACTTCATACTGTTGTGGGCGCAGGCGCAGCAGAGGGAGCGATAGACGCATCCAATATGCTCAAACCCGCGCTTGCAAGGGGAGAACTGAGATGCGTCGGCGCAACAACGCTTGATGAATACAGAAAACACATAGAAAAAGACCCTGCATTGGAAAGGCGGTTTCAGCCTGTTTACATCAAAGAACCCTCTGTTGAGGACACCATATCAATCCTCCGCGGACTCAAGGAAAAATACGAGGTGCATCACGGAGTCAAGATAAAGGATTCGGCTCTGATATCTGCCGCTGTTCTTTCTCACAGATATATCTCTGACAGGTTTCTTCCTGATAAGGCGATAGATTTAATTGACGAGTCAGCTTCAAAGCTCAGGATGGAGATAGACAGCATGCCTATTGAGCTTGACGAAATTGAGAGAAAACTCCGCCAGCATGAGATGGAAAAACAGGCCGTTATGAAGGAAGATTCAAAAGACGCAAAGGAAAAACTTAATAAGATAAAAAAGGAAATGGCAGAGCTTCAGAGCAGAAGAGACGAACTCAGGGCGCAATGGCTTGCTGAGAAAGAGATAATTTCAAGGATAAGAGATATTAAAGAGCAGATTGAAAAGACAAAGATAGAATCAGAGCGCGCTGAACGCGAAGGAGACCTGACAAAGGCATCAGAACTGAGGTACGGAAAGCTCCTTGAACTCCAGAAATCGCTTGATGGTGAAAGCAAAAAACTTGCCGGTGTTCAGGAAAGAAGAAAGATGCTCAAAGAAGAGGTTGATGAAGAAGACATAGCAGAGGTCATCTCAAAATGGACAGGCGTGCCTATTTCAAGGATGCTTGAAGGAGAGATTCAGAAACTTCTCAGGATGGAAGAAAGGATCAGGCGCAGGGTTGTGGGGCAGGATGAGGCAATAGTGGCTGTTTCAAATGCGGTCAGGCGTTCAAGGGCAGGGATTCAGGATCCTAACCGTCCAATCGGTTCCTTTATATTCCTCGGCCCCACAGGCGTTGGAAAGACAGAGCTTGCAAGGGCTTTGGCGGAGTTTTTGTTTGATGATGAAAATGCAATGGTGCGCATTGATATGTCTGAGTATCAGGAGAGGCATACAGTATCCAGGCTCATCGGCGCGCCTCCGGGCTATGTCGGATATGAAGAAGGAGGACAGCTTACAGAGGCCATCAGGAGAAGGCCTTATGCAGTGATACTCTTTGACGAAATAGAAAAAGCGCATCCCGAAGTCTTCAATCTGCTTTTGCAGGTGCTGGATGACGGAAGGCTTACAGACGGTCACGGAAGGACAGTTGATTTCAGAAATAGTGTTCTGATAATGACCTCAAATATCGGGAGCATGCATATACAGGAACTCCTTACAGAGAGGACGAAGAGGCCTGTTGCATACTGGGGTTCTGCAGAGGAAGAGAATAATAAAGAAATGAAGGATAAGGTAATGGCAGACCTTAAGGCATTCTTTAAGCCTGAATTCATCAACAGGGTTGATGAGATTGTGATATTCAATCCCCTTTCAATACAGCTTCTGAAGCAGATTGTTGAGATACAGGTTAACCGCATGAAGAAGTATATAATGGAGAAGAATATAGATATAACCCTGACAGATGCGGCAAAAGAACATCTCGCAGAAACAGGATTTGATCCTGTTTACGGCGCAAGGCCATTAAAGAGGGCCATCCAAAAGGAGATACTCAATCCTTTGGCTTTGAGCATTCTTGATAAGACATTTAAAGAAGGGGATGTTGTGGGGGCTGATTTTAAGAATGGCAAATTCGTATTCAAAAGGGCTGCAAAATCAAACAAGGAAAAAGTAGAGGTATCTTAAGGGAGAAATAGAGGCAGGGGCTTGCGGCCCCCTTCATTCCCTCTCCAGAAGCTCCCTATAAATATATGGCTTTGTGGATGAAGGGACATCAGGCGCCGCATAAAGTTCTTTGAGGTCTGTTGTTTTCATGTCCTTAAGAAATTTAACGACACAGACAAGCGGAGCATGTTTGTTAATGATAAGCGCCCATCTGATCTGATACCGCGCCGACCATTTGGGATGTTCTGCTATCATCCTGATTATGTGGAGAGATATTTTCTTCATACTGATAATTTTATATATATCCCCCTCTGTCATGTAAGGGCTGTCAAGGCAGACAGCAACAACCTCTCTCAGCCCTTCTTCTATGAGGTTCATCAGCACATTGCTGCTGGCCCTCTTTGCAAGCGTTATCTTGATGCCGAGAGCCATTGCCGGAATCTTTTCGCCGATTTCTCCTTCAATTCTCACTCTTACATTTACAGGGAGCGCATTGTTGCGTGTTAAGTCGGCAAGGTCAAAAACCCTCAGGAACTTAATGAGGGCGAATGTTATTTTTTGAGGAGTCCTGGGGTTTTTGCAGAGTGCAAGCCTGACCTTGTAGCTGTCTTTCCATCTGACATGGTGTGATAGGGATTCAAGTATTCTGGAGTCAATATTTTTCCTGCCTGCTATTATGGCGGCAAGGTCTTCGGTGAGGTTTTTATTGTTGATGAGTATTGCAATAACCTCAAAGGATTTGTGATATACAAGCGGCTTTAGTTCTTCTTCACCTGCGGTGGATGCAAGCTGTCTGTCTCTGCTTAAATCAATTCCCATGAATATATTTTAACTCAATATAGCCCATTTATCTTTCCACATTAAAATGCTCTCTCAAGAGGCTGAGGCTGTCTTTCGGCAATATTCACGGGTATATTTTAGAGCAGCAGAGCAGTAGACCAGCAGTCCGAAACAATCTTTCTGAAAAACTGCTGCTCTACTGAGCTACTGTGCTATTGCTCTAATAGTAAGCGGGAAATTATAATAACAGAAGGCTCCGCCAGAGGCGGAGAAGATAAAATGGGAAAAAGATATTTCGGCCATATAGAAGTACCCCTCAAGAGAATCCATATAGAACTCACAAACATCTGTGATTTTAACTGTGTGTTCTGCCCTAAGTCTGCAATGGAGAGGCCTTACGGCTATATGGACACGAAACTTGCAAAAAAGATAATTGATGAGATTCAGGAAAACAAGCTGTGCGATAAGGTTACCTTCCATGTAATGGGAGAGCCGACAATGCATCCAGATTTTTTTGAGATACTGTCTTACAGCCAAGATAAAGGAGCGAAGGTGGGGCTTACCACTAACGGAAGCAGGCTTGGAGGCGAGACGGGAAAACGCCTTCTGGAATATAATCTCCATCAGATAGATATTTCCCTTCAGACGCCTGATGCAAAATCATTTGCCCTGAGAAAGGCGAAGGCCCTTACATTTGATTCGTATCTAAGC
>CAZHHV010000179.1:0-3637 GCA_964532335.1 uncultured Nitrospiraceae bacterium | reverse complement strand
GATTTGTCCTGAGAATGCGGCTGAGCTTTAAGGGTCTTCCTTCAAACACAAAGATCGCCGTGCCCCGCTCCTCTGTTGTCTCTCCGCTCACAACCCAGGTCCCGCTCCACGCTATTTTCAGAGAAACAGCAGCCTTGTCTATCTCAACCCATTTATGCGAAAAGGTTAAATCTGCTTTATCAAAGTTCTTTATTGCGCCGAGAATTTCCCTGTAGCCTTCTTTTGTTGTGTTCTTTTCAATAACTGCAAGGTCTCTTTTCAGGTAGGCTTCCTTTATTTCCTCTGCAACGGCAAATGCCTCCCTGGCTTTTTTTGACTCGTCGGTAACTTTTTTAACTTCTTTTTTCCCGCAGGATAAAAGTGGAAGTACTGCAATTAATAATAAGATTAGCGCCTTTTTCATATTACCTCCGGGTGTTATCACGGTCTTTTGAAACTAATTGATTTTTCTATTGCTTTTTTAATCCCCTCTCTTAATTCCTCATCACGTATCGGGGATACAGTTTTTTCTATGTAAGAACGGTCGTCTGCTGTGATTGACTTGTGGAGGATTATTTTTTCCCCTTTTTCTTTTTCCCATGGAATGACCTTCCCCAGCCCGAGACGGACTGCTTTTACTCCAAAGCCATGGAGTTTATCAGCCATTTTATCTTTATAAAAACTGAGCTGCTGCATCCACATGGGTGAATCTACATTAATGAGCAGCTCTCCCTCTTTCAGCATTGCAGGGAACATATGAAGAGAGACCGGTTGTTCAAAAATATCCGCCCACCCTGCCTTTATGCGTCCCAGCTTTACTGCGTCTTCTAATTTAAGATTCTTAATCAGGGGAGCAAGCAGAGAATCAGCCCTTTTCACTAAACAGCCTTTTTGACTTTACCTGAGCGCAGGCACCTTGTGCAGACATATTCTCTCTTTGTGCCGTGAGATGTTACGATCTTTGCCCTCTGCAGATTCGGGAGCACCTGCCGCTTTGTTCTGTTGTTTGCATGGCTTACATTATTGCCTATTGTCCTTGTCTTTCCACATACAAAACAGCTTGCCAATGTTTTTTCTCCTTTCAAGAGTCATTGCTTAAAATTGCATTAAAAAGGTTTTTTATGATAACATTTTAAAACCAATGTTACAAGCCTGTCATTAGAGAGGGGCTTAGTCCAGGGGTAAGAGGCAAATAAGCGATATGTCCAAATTAAGAGTCCATGAACTTGCCAAAAAACTTGGCGTTGACAATAAAGAGATATTAAAAGCGCTTTCAGACCTTGGGGTTAAAGGCAAGACGCATTCCTCAACAGTAGAGGCCGAGGCCGCTGAAAAAATAGAAAAACTGCTGAAGAAAAAGACAATTAAACCTAAAAAGACAGCTGCAAAGCCTGAGAAAAAGAAACCCGCTGAAGAAAAAAAACCGGAGGAGAAAAAACCTAAAGTTAAGCCGGCGAAAGCTGTGCGGGCAGTAAAAAAACCTGCCGAGACCGGATTAGCAGCCGAAGCTGAACCCGCTGCAGAGGTTAAAAAACCTGTTCAGCCAACAGTCCAGCCGGAAAAGATTAAAGAGCCTGCAAAGGCAATAGAAGAAAAAATCCAGCCGAAGGAGATAAAAACCGCAGAGGAAAAACCGCTGCCTGTTGAGGAAGCGCTGCCTGCAGAGACCGCTGTGCCGCTGCCCGAGGAAGAGGTTGTGCAAAAGGTTCCCGACAGATTCAAGAAAGAGCTGGAAACTGAAAAAGGAGAAAAATTCAAGGCAAAACCGCAGATGCAGAGGGCCTTTCAGGCAATAAGAAAAATAGAGACGAAGAAATGGCATGAGCCCAAACAGTTTAAAAGGACCGGCAAAGATAGACTCTTCCAGAAAGAAGAACAAAGGGCACAGGCACAGACTGTCATAGCGAGAAAAAAAACATTGAAGCTGCGTGAAGGCATGACAGTAAAAGAATTTGCAGAGCTCATAAGCGTAAAAGTATCCGATGTTATGAAAAAATTTATGGAACTGGGGCATATGACTACAATAAATGAGCCTGTGGACACAGACGCTGCCATGCTCATCGCAGAGAGCTTTGGGATAAAACTTGAAGTAATGGCTGTAGAAGAGGAATTAATTGTAGCAGAGGAAGCAGAGGATTTATCAAGGCTTAGCCTTCGGCCGCCTGTAGTCACGATAATGGGACATGTGGACCACGGTAAAACCTCTTTGCTTGATGCGATAAGAGAGACAAGGGTTACAGAGACAGAGGCAGGCGGCATAACACAGCATATAGGAGCATATAAAGCTAAGCTTAAAGGAAAAGATATAGTATTTATTGATACGCCGGGACATGAGGCGTTCACTGCCTTACGGGCAAGGGGCGCAAAGGTTACGGACGTAGTTGTGCTTGTTGTGGCTGCGGATGACGGAGTAATGCCGCAGACAGTAGAGGCGATAGACCACGCAAGGGCTGCAAACGTACCTATTCTCGTAGCGATAAATAAAATAGACAAACCCGAGGCAAATCTCCAGAAGGTTAGAACTGAACTTGCAGAGCGAGGAATACTATCAGAAGAATGGGGAGGACAGAACATATTTGTTGAGGTATCTGCAAAGAAGCGCATTGGCATTGAACATCTTCTTGAGATGATACTGCTTCAGGCAGAGGTAATGGAGCTCAAGGCAACCCCTGACAGATTGGCAAAGGGAACAATTATAGAGGCAAAGCTTGATAAAGGAAGAGGCCCTGTCGCAACCGTGCTTGTTCAGGCAGGAACCCTTAAGATTGGAGATATTTTCCTTGCAGGTACAAGCGTGGGAAGAGTAAGGGCATTGATAGATGACACAGGGAAACGCATTCAAACCGCAGGCCCTTCAACACCCATTGAGGTCATAGGTTTTCCGGAGGTCCCTACAGCAGGGGATGTCTTCAGCGCTGTAGATGATGAAAAGCGTGCAAGGCAGATTGCGCTTACACGGCTGCAGAAGGAAAGACTGGCAGAAATGGCAAAGAGAAGAAAGCTTACGCTTGATGATCTCTATGCGAAGATAAAAGAAGGAGAAGTTAAAGATCTTAATATCATAATAAAGGGGGATGTTCAGGGCTCTGTAGAAGCCACGCGTGATGCACTGGAGCGCATCACTCATCCGCAGGTTAAGGTAAAGGTCATACATACAGCAGTGGGCGGGATTAATGAATCAGATGTTATGCTGGCTGCGGCATCAAATGCCATTATAATAGGGTTCAATGTAAGGCCTGAAACAAAGGCATCTCAGACAGCAGAGAAGGAAGGCGTTGACATAAGGCTTTACAATATCATCTATGAAGCCATAGAAGATGTGGAAAAAGCGCTTGAAGGACTGCTTGAGCCTACTCTCAAAGAAAAGATTCTCGGCAGGGCAGAGGTGAGGCAGACATTCCAAGTATCAAGAATCGGGACAATAGCAGGCTGTTATGTTATTGACGGCGCCGTCAGCCGTGCAAGCGACGGGGTCAGGATTATCAGAGACAATATCGTTATTTATGAAGGCAAGCTCTCATCCCTAAAAAGGTTCAAGGATGATGTCAGGGAAGTTCAGACAGGATATGAATGCGGCATCACAATAGAGAATTACAATGACATGAAGGTTGGAGACATCATTGAAAATTATGTCATTGAGAAGGTAGCAGGAAAACTT
>CAZHHV010000178.1:0-3642 GCA_964532335.1 uncultured Nitrospiraceae bacterium | reverse complement strand
ACTGCTGATTAGTCTGGGGCTTAGGCATCCGCCTGTCATGTAATGGGAAACACCTCTGGACAGCAGAAGAAGGCTCGTCAGCTGGATTACAATAATAATATTCATCCTGACATTTATCCCTGTGCCGTTTAAGGTAATGCCGTAAATGGAATACCCTTGATTTTTATCGTGGTTTAAACCAAAATAGTAGTTACTAATAAGACCATAAGTAAAGCCGCGTGTTCAGCCTGTTTTGTCATTCCGTGCTTGACACGGAATCCAGTGTCTTTTCTGGATTCCCGTTTTCACGGGAATGACAATCATGTGGTCTTACTTATGAACTCCTTAGTAAGAAATACAATTCGCTACCAAAAATCATTATATATTGGAGTTCAATAAAAAGGAGACCTGCAGATGAAAGTAATTCTCAAGGAAGACGTGAAGAATCTCGGCAAGATGGGCGATATTGTCAATGTCGCTGAAGGTTATGCAAGAAATTTCCTTGTACCAAAAAAACTGGCTGTGGAGGCAATCACAAAAAACATAAAGGAGCTTGAACACCAGAAAAAGGTGATTCAGGAAAAGGCAAAGAAACAGAAGAACTCGGCTCAGACACTTTCCGAAAAGATAGCATCGCTTAACCTGACCATAAAGGCAAAGGCAGGCGAAGAAGAGAAGCTCTTCGGCTCCATAACCTCAATGGACATTGCATCAGCGCTTATAAATGAAGGCATTGATATAGACAAGAAAAAAATATCCATAGAAGAGCCGATTAAAAGGCTCGGCTCTTACACTGTGAGCGTAAAGGTTCACCCTGATATAACAACACAACTGAATATTACGGTAGTTGCGGAATAGAATGTTCCGAAGAGCTTGTGGCATAATTTTTTTTATTGTCATTCCCGCTTGTCGGGAATCCTTCTTGATTTCCGAAAAAACTCGGAAAGATTCTGGACAAGCCAGAATGACAAAATACAATATAATAATAAGGTAGCAGGCATTAGTCATGAAAGATACAGACCTGACAACAAACAAGCTGCCGCCCCAGAACATTGAGGCAGAGCAGTCTGTCCTCGGCGCAATCATGATAGAAAATGATGCGTTTCCAAAAATCATCGAGATTATCACGCGTGAAGATTTTTACAGAGAATCTCACAGGAAAATTTTTGATGCGATGATAGAACTCTTTGAAAAAAACGAGCCTATTGACCTGATAACAATCTCAGAAGAACTCAGGAAAAGAAACGACATTGACGCCGTGGGCGGAGAACCATATCTGTCTGCCCTTGCAAGCCAGGTTCCCACCGCCGCAAACATAAAATATCATTCAAAGATAATCCGCGAAAAATCTCTCATGAGGTCGCTCATAAAATCCGCTTCTGAAATTGCAGGCAAGGTTTACGAAGACAACATCGACGCCGACGAACTTGTTGATAATGCAGAGAGAATAATCTTTAACATATCAGATAAGCGTATAAAGGCGTCCTTTGTAACCCTGAAAGACCTGATAAAGGGCAGCTTTGAGACTATAGAGTATCTTTATGACAAAAAGAGCGCAATAACAGGCGTTGCATCAGGGTTTACACAGTTGGATGAGCTGACGTCAGGATTTCAGAAGGGCGACCTGATAGTAATAGGCGGAAGGCCTTCTATGGGAAAAACAGCGTTCAGTCTGGATATTGCCCGTCAGGTTGGTGTTGAGCTAAAAGAACCTGTGGCAATATTCAGTCTGGAAATGTCAAAGGAACAGCTGGCACTGAGAATGCTCTGTTCGGAAGCAAGGGTTGACTCCAACAGCGTAAGAAAAGGGTTTATAAGAAAAGAGGACTGGAGCAAACTCACCAATGCCGCAGGCAAACTCACAGAGGCGCCTATCTTCATAGATGACTCCTCAAACATAAATGTCCTTGAGATGAGGGCTAAAGCGCGGCGGCTTAAACTTGAACACAAGGGATTAAGCCTTATAGTAGTGGACTACCTCCAGTTGATGAGAGGCAGAGGAGGCTTTGACAAGAACAGGGAACAGGAAATCTCCGAGATATCCCGTTCGCTTAAGGCGCTGTCCAAAGAACTGGAAGTGCCTGTAATTGCGCTGAGCCAGCTAAACAGAGGCGTAGAACAAAGGAACGACAAAAGGCCTAATCTCTCTGATTTGAGAGAGTCAGGCGCAATAGAGCAGGATGCGGACGTCATAATCTTCCTCTACAGGGATGAATTCTACAATAAGGATTCTAATGACAAGGGCAAGGCGGAAATTAATGTTGCAAAGCAGAGGAACGGGCCGACCAGAACAATCAACCTTGCATTCTTCCCGCAATACACAAGATTTGAAAACTATAGCGACAGGCAATATAGTGAAACCGAAGAGGTCTATTAAGGCTTTAATTTCCTCCTGCAGCAAACTGCAGGTTATACTAAAGTTAAAGTTTGTTTTTAATGTCATTCCCGCCCCGTCGGGAATCCTTCTTAAAGAATGATTCTGGACAAGCCAGAATGACAGAAATAGTAACAAGCAATAGGGAATACCGAGTTTAAGCATGGAGGAAATCATGAGAAGGTCTCCCGCAGTTGCAGGACAGTTCTATCAGGGCACAGCATCAAAGCTGACACAGCAGGTCAAACAATACATAAACATCAGCGCTGTAAAAGAACACGCAATCGGGATACTCTCTCCTCATGCCGGACTCATATACTCCGGCTTTGTTGCAGGAGAGGTATACTCAGCAATAGAGTTTCCTAAGACATTCGTGCTTATAGGCCCGAATCATACAGGCATTGGCGCAAAGGTTTCCATGATGGCGTCAGGCGAATGGGAAATACCGACGGGTATTTTCTCCATAGATGAGAAGCTTTCACGGAGAATAGCCGCAAACACACCGATAATTTCAGAAGATGCACAGGCACATACATTTGAGCATTCGCTTGAGGTGCAGCTTCCGTTCATAGCATATTTTTCCACAGAGCCGAAGATCGTGCCGATTACAGTTATGTCAGCTTCTCTCGAAGAATGCCGTTTGCTCGGCGAGGGAATCGCAAAATCAATACAAAGCGTTATTGCGTCAAGCGTTGAGCGTTATAGCGTTGTCATAGCTGCAAGCTCTGATATGAGCCATTATGTGCCTGATGATGTTGCAAGACAGAAAGACAAAAAAGCAATAGAGATGATTAAGTCACTGAACCCTGAAGGGCTTTATACAGTTGTATCAAGGGAGAGGATTTCCATGTGCGGCTATCTCCCTGCAACAATAATGCTCTTTGCAGCAAAGGCGCTTGGAGCAATTGAGGCAAGGCTCGTAAAATACGCCACTTCAGGCGAAGTCAGCGGAGACTATGACCAAGTAGTGGGTTACGCAGGCATGATAGTGAAGTAAAATGGCGGTGTATCCCTATCCTGTCGGGACAACCTTTCCGACATGTCAGAACGTTATAACCGGGTAAACTGGCGGGGTGGACGGGGCTCGAACCCGCGACCTCCGACGTGACAGGCCGGCGTTCTAACCAGCTGAACTACCACCCCAACAAACACGTTATAGCGTTCGGCGTCGTGCGTTATTGCGCTCGCCATTTTTCTCCTTCGCCATAACGCTTCACGCTATAACCCTCTACGCAAATGGTAGGCGGAACAGGGATTGAACCTGTGACCCCAGCCTTGTAAGGGCTGTG
>CAZHHV010000177.1:0-3645 GCA_964532335.1 uncultured Nitrospiraceae bacterium | reverse complement strand
TCGCTCAATTGGTTCAAAATCTATGTAATACGGTGCCAAATCGTTTATAATTACCATAAAATATAACGACAAACAAAATTTGAACTAATGTTGTCGTGGTTTTGATTGCTTTCTTTGCAGGTTGACGCGATGTGCTTTCTTTTTTTGAACAAGTGGGACAAATCAAAGCTTCCAATACGCCGTCACATTCAGGGCATCTCAGCGGTAGGGTGAATTCTCTATCCAAAAACTGTTGATATGTTGACTGCCAGTCCGGTGCATTCATTTCATTTCGCGCCTTCTTTAGAGGTGGACCCCATTGATTGGATAGTTTTGGGGCTGATTTAAGGTGGAAACCACCTGCCATCATGCCGCCAGTTTCACGGGGTATCCTGCCCGTGGCAGATTGTAGTATGCCTCATACGGCGTTCTGTTGTCCAGAGAAGAATGAGGACGTTCTCCATTATAACGCTTAGGGATTGTGCATAAATAACTCAACATAGGTAAACCACTGGTTAGACCAGTGGTTTACCTATTGATGAATTACACGGCAAAGAAGAAGATAGGTAAGTGATATAAATAGCCTGAGAACCGGCACCATAACTTATAATGGGCCCCCCGCAATTGCCGGTACCCCTAACAGGACTTTGAAACGCATAATTATAGTATGACCACTCTGCCGGCAGATACGAACTAATAATCCCGCGAGCTAAAAGATTTTCAGGCTAAAGTAGGGCTTTGACATTCTACTGGATATGCAACTGCATGAGCAGGAAGAACAGGACACGAAGAAATAAATTGCGAAGATTTGCTAATACAATCAGAATTAATTGTTATGTTTTCAGAAAACACAATCCGAGGAAAAAGAAAAGAACAAAAACGATTACGCAGGATGCGATTAGAGATCTTTTTTTAAATAAACCAGTCATTTTATTTTGATTTTCTGTATCTTGCCGCAATCTCATAATTTTTGATCCTGCTTCATCTCGTTCATCTCATCCACATGCGCAGTGGACTTGTTCCTGAAAAGGGCTATGATAATCACAAGCCCTATGGCTGCTTGTGCCTCTTTTATCTTTTACCTATATTAAAATCTTATTATTCTTGCAAATTACAATCCCTTCTTTTTTAAGAATCCCCCCGGTAAAACTCAATTTATCCTTTGAGATATACTCTCTCGTGGGATAGCCTATCGGCTGGATATCAGCCTTTATATTCCACAAAAATTTTTGCAATATTACCTGAGATGTATAATGTGACTTATTGCTGAATTTATTAGAGAATATTGCTACATCAATATCACTATGGGCCCGTGCCTTCCCTCTGGCTTGCGAACCATATAAAATAGCAAAATCTACAGGAATTTCTTTTTGAACCTTTTCGAGATAATCTCGCAAAACTTTCTTTATTTCTTTTTTAATTTTAGCCACTTATACAGGTTCCTCGTTTTTTCTAATAAAAAATATGCTTTCTTTTTATTTATGGTCCTCCCTAATTTTTCTTTCATTTCTGGATATCTGGCTTCTATGTTGAGGGGATTCAGTTCAGCAAGAAAACCTTTATCCTCTTCTGAGATATCTAAACCTAAATTCATGCACAAAGTCAGAAGGTTATGGGTATAGGGAGGAATCTTATTAAACTGCTTTACATATAAACCCTTCAATGCCTTTTCAACCACCTGATGACACATAAAACCCACATAAAGATAACGCCCGCCATTAAACATTACTTGTGCTGTCTTTAAATCATAATCTGTCATATTGAACCAGTAATTAATAGCCCCTTGTTTATTCATAAGGCAATCTCATTTCACTGCCTTTAATTTCTTTTCGGCCTTTTTTTCTGCCTGTTCAAAAAGCATATGGTCTATTGCTGCGCCTGCAGGAACCATCGGATAAACCTTTTCCTTCCAGTCAACAACAAAATCCATAAACACAGTCTTCTTTATCCTGAAAGCCTCTTTAAGCACAGGTTCAACCTCGCTCGGTTTTGTGGCCCTTAATCCCACAGCGCCGTATGCCTCGGCAATTTTTACAAAGTCAGGCACGCTCTCATCAAGCTTGGTATGGGAATATCTCTCGTCAAAGAAGAGTTCCTGCCACTGTCTTACCATGCCGAGGTATCCGTTGTTGAGTATGGCTACCTTAACAGGAAGCTTATTTATAACCGCAGTGGCAAGCTCCTGTATGTTCATCTGTATGCTTCCGTCGCCAGCTATGTCAATAACAAGCTTTTCGGGATGTGCAAACTGCGCCCCTATTGCAGCGGGAAAACCGTAACCCATGGTGCCGAGCCCGCCTGATGTCAGAAGTGTTCTCGGTTTATCAAATTTATAAAACTGCGCGGTCCACATCTGGTTCTGCCCAACCTCTGTTGTTATAATCGCATCTCCCTTTGTAAGTTCGTATATTTTCTCAACAACAAACTGCGGTTTTATAATATCATCGCTGTGAGTATAAGTCTGAGGCCTTTCTGCGCGCCATGCGCCTATCTGCTTTAGCCAGGCCTTTCTGACCTCGCCCCACTGCTCTTTCACTTCTTCTTTAAGCGCCTTATTCATCACTGTTAGAACTTTCTTAACATCACCCACTACAGGAACATCAACCCTCACATTCTTTTTTATTGATGTCGGGTCAATGTCTATATGAATTATCTTTGCATTAGGCGCAAAGGCATCAACCTTGCCTGTCACCCTGTCATCAAAGCGCATTCCTACGGCAATAATAAGGTCTGCGTCCTGAACTGCCTTGTTGGCATAATAAGTCCCGTGCATTCCAAGCATGCCGAGTGAAAGTTTATGCGAACCCGGAAATCCGCCAAGCCCCATCAGAGTCATAGTCACAGGGATGTCCGTATGCTCTGCGAATTCTCTGAGTTCTTTGGCAGCTCCTGAGAGTATCACCCCTCCTCCGGCAATTATCACAGGTTTCTTTGATTTTGCTATGAGATGCGCACCCTGCGTAATCATCCACTTATTGCCTTCGTAAGTGGGCTTGTAGCTCCTTATGTCAAGCTCAGGCCAGACAAAATCAGCTTTTCCTACAGTTACATCTTTCGGAAGGTCTATAAGCACAGGGCCCGGCCTGCCTGAAGACGCTATATAAAACGCCTCTTTCACTATCCTTGCAAGGTCCTTCACATCCTTGACAAGATAGTTGTATTTTGTGCAGGGCCTTGTTATGCCTACTATATCAGCCTCCTGAAATGCATCATTGCCGATAAGCATTGTCGGCACCTGCCCTGAAAAAACTACAAGCGGTATAGAATCCATTGAGGCAGTAGCAATGCCTGTAACTGTATTTGTCGCTCCGGGGCCTGATGTCACAAGAGCAACGCCAACTTTTCCGGAGGACCTTGCATAACCGTCTGCCGCATGAACAGCGCCCTGTTCGTGCCTTGTGAGTATCAGACGTATATCCCTGTTGTCGTAAAGGGAGTCAAAGATGTTAAGCACAACGCCTCCGGGATAACCGAAGATGTGCTTAACTCCTTCCTTTTTCAGACATTCAATTAATATCTCTGAGCCTGAAATCTTCATATCGCACGCAGCTCCTTTTAAAATTTAAATAATTTTACCACAAAAGATTATGAAAATGTCCATAAAACATAGAGCAACGAATTGACTCACAATAAATGTTACCGGAGTAAAGGATAAAAAGGAATCGT
>CAZHHV010000176.1:0-3649 GCA_964532335.1 uncultured Nitrospiraceae bacterium | reverse complement strand
TTGCGCTCCAGCGCCTCAAGAGACGCCTGCATCCTGCCTGTCTCGTTTCTGAGAGCGCTCAGTTCCTCTGATGCGCTGAATACATTTCTCCGCTTTGAATCTACAGAGCTTTCTTTTTCCGAGAGTTCGTTTTCCACCGACTCAATAAGCTCATTTTTCAGCCTTAGTTCCTCTTTAAGCCCTTCCATATCACCGGAAAGCCTTGCGTCTGTTCCGTTCAGTTCGCCAAGTTTTTCCGACAGCTCGTTTCTCTTGGTTTCAAACTCTTCTCTCTGAGCAAAGAGTTTTGCCAGATATTCCTTCAGGTTGTCCCTGTCCGTATTCAGCACAGCGATTACTCTTTCGGTTTCCGCTATCGCCTTCTCCGCGTCCCTGAATTCCTGCTGTATTACTTCAAGGGCTTTTTCTTTTTCAAAAATGCCAAGGCGGTTTGTTTCTGAAATGTTTTCAATCTTTGTGAGTTCAGCCTTCTTCATGGCCCCGTTCTCTTTAAGGACAGTGTATTCTGCAAGTATCCTTTCCAGAGATTCTCTCAGCGCATGATAATCTCTCTTTGCAAGCTTGAGTTCGATTGTCCTCATCTCTGCCGAGAGTTTTTTTTACCGCTCAGCCTTTTTCGCCTGACGGTCCAGCGCATTTATCTGTCTTTTTACTTCTAAAACAATATCGTTTATCCTTTGCAGGTTTAATCTTGACGCCTCAAGTTTATTCTGAGCCTCTGTCTTCCTGACTTTGTATTTCATCACGCCGGCTACTTCCTCTATGATGAACCTTCTGTCCTGTGGTTTGGAATTAAGTACCGCTGCTATCCTGTCCTGTTCAAGTATGGAATAGCTCTTCACTTCCAGCCCCGTGTCAAGGAACAGGTCTTTTATGTCCTTAAGCCGGCATACGGATTTGTTTGCTATATACTCGCTCTCGCCGGATCTGTAGAGCCTTCTTGTCACAGATGTGAAGTTCTGGGGGTCATTGCCATTGTCCTGCGTGGGGTCTCCCATGCCTGATACGGCAAGCGTTACCTCTGCCATCCCTTTGGGTTTTTTTGTTGAAGAGCCGTTGAATATCACTTCCTCCATCTTCTCGCCCCTCAGGCTCTTGGCGCTCTGCTCGCCCAAAGCCCAGCGGAATGCATCCACCACATTGCTCTTCCCACAGCCGTTGGGCCCGACTATGCACGTAATCCCGGGATGGAGATTAAACGCAGTTCTTTCGGAAAAAGACTTAAAACCTATGAGTTCAATTTTTTCTATACGCATAAGAAAAATTAGCAGCGAATTTTATGTAGTATAACCTAAGAAGATGTTCCTGACAAGTCTATTAAGGGTCTATTATAAACTTGGTTTGTCTGTCATTCTCACGAAAGTGGGAAGCCAGTCAATCCAACAGGTTCTGGATTCCTGCTTCTCTACGAGTCGTAGACCGCAGGAATGACGCAAAGGTAATTTATTCCGCAGGAGGCAAATCGCTTTTGCTCCTTTTTTTTCTGTACAAAATAAACCCTGCAGCCAAAACAATAATTCCCAAGATGGCAACTAAAGCAATCAGGACTTCCGTAGCGACAAAAGGCGGTTCTTTTTTAAATTTGAGTAAAGACTCTATCGTGGATGGCGGCTGCGTTGGCTTTGACGGCTCTATTTTCTGCGGCTCAGCCTTCTTAGGCTCAGGAGCAGCGGGTTTCTTTTCAGCGGTAGCAGTCGCCGGTTTTTCCTTTGTGGTTTTTGCAGCTTCAGGTTTTTGAGGCTTGGCTTCTTTTGAAGTAACAGGCTCTTTTTTAACTTCGGGCTGTTTTTCTGCATCGGGAACCTTTTCCATTGATGGTTTTTCCGCCTCTTCGGCTTTAGCCTCAGGCGTTTTCTTTATCAGCCCTGCTTTTTCAAGCGAAAACTCGGGGTCAAGCAGGTATGCCTCTTTAAAGTATTCGTTTGCCTCTTCAAATTTTCCGAGCTTATAAAGCGCATAGCCCAGCAGGTAATAGCCTGACGGGGTCGGATTCTTTTGCACCTGCTCTTTTAAAAGCTCAACAGCCTCTTTGAATTTTTTGCTGTTGTAATATTTAAGAGCCTTTGAATATTCTGAGTTTTCCGCGGCAAAAGTTGTGTCATACATTGCAGATAAGGCAAAAACCATAAGGACAACAAAAACAAGCTTTTTCATAAGCGTCTCCTCACCCAATAAAACATTTTAAATTATATCAGCCATAAGCAGTTATCCTGCATCCTGCCTGTTTCACTGTGTCTCAGCAATAGGATAATCCCAGTTGTAAAATTTTTCAAGTTATATTCTGCTTAATCCCCATTCCCTGTCTGTACAGAGAAGAATCGCTCATTTATATCTTCTCACTTCGAACCCTTTTACCTCAAGGTCAGAAAGTATCTCATCCAGATGCTCCCTGCCTTTCACCTCTACTGTGAATACAACCTTTGTCTTGCCTACAGATAAATCTCCGGCAAGCCTGTCATGGACAATATCCAGCACATTCCCCCTGTGACACGCTATAACTCCGGTCACATAATGGAGGCTTCCGGGTATGTCATCAACAACAACCTCAAAAACCCCTATCCTTCCGCTCGTTACAAGACCTTTATGGATTATCCTGTCAATAAGCGTGAAATCTATATTGCCTCCGCTGACAACAAGGACTATTTTCTTGCCTATGAATTTATCCTTATTTTCTATCAATGCCGCCAACGGCACTGCCCCTGCTCCCTCCACAACAAGCTTTTTCCGTTCAAGGAAAAGTAATATTGCCATTGCGATGGAGTCTTCTTTCACAATAAGCATTTCATCCACATGCTTATTCATCATATCAAATGTCTTTTCTCCGATTCTTCCGACAGCGATTCCATCAGCAAGTGTGGGTAAAGGTATCTTGTCAGATATTTTTTTGCCCTTGAACGAATCATACGCTGATGTTGCGGATTCGGTCTGGACGCCTATAATCTTTGTCTTGGGGGATAATGCCTTAACAGATGTCGCTATGCCTGAGATAAGCCCGCCTCCTCCGACAGGAACAATTATGAAATCTATGCCTTTTAAATCCTCCGCAATCTCAAGGCCAACAGTTCCCTGCCCTGCAATGATCCTTTCATCATCAAAGGCATGTATAAAGGTATAATCTTTCTGTGAAAGCGCATGGTTTAAAGCATCGCCAAAGCTTTCTCCGTAAAGGACAACCTCAGCGCCATAGCTTTTTGTAGCCTCCTGCTTTACTATCGGCGCTGTTACCGGCATCACTATCTTTGCGTGAATTCCGAGGGCATTTGCAGCGAACGCAACACCCTGAGCGTGATTGCCCATTGATGCAGCAATCACCTTTTTGCCTGATAATCCCCCCTTCCCCCCTTTACTAAAGGGGGGTGAGGGGGGATTATTTTCATTTTGGATATTGATGAGCTTATTGAATGCGCCTCTCACCTTAAACGAGCCTGTCTTCTGAAGGTTTTCTGCCTTAAGATGCACCTCCGCATTAATAAGCCTGCTGAATGAATTTGAATGGATTAAAGGGGTCCTGTGGACAAAAGGCTGAATATTCTTAAGGGCATTCTGAATGTCCTTCAGATTAACCATGGCTAAATTATATCATAAGGAAAGAGTCAGGCCAGTTGACTCATAATAAAATGTTACCGAAGGCTCGCTGACTCAACGTGTT
>CAZHHV010000175.1:2435-3650 GCA_964532335.1 uncultured Nitrospiraceae bacterium | reverse complement strand
CCTATTCAAAGGGTGTTCAGATTATAGGCATGTGCGGAGGATACCAGATGCTGGGGAAAAAGATATATGACCCGCACAGCGTAGAAAGCAATCATAAGGAAATTAAAGGTATCGGGCTTTTAAATATAGAAACAAACTTCGGGAAAAATAAGACGACATGTCAGGTTGAGGCGGAATTGAACGGTGAATGGGTGAATGGGTTATTTGGTGAATCGCATAAGAACTTAAAAGGTTACGAAATTCATATGGGAACAAGCAGAGGAGATATTGGGTTATTTAAACTCAGAAGGCTTTCCTCAAACTCGTCACTCGTCACTCGTCACTCGTCACTCATTCTTGATGGTTCCATTAACGGCAACTGCTGGGGAACATATATCCATGGAATCTTTGAGAACGATTCATTCAGAAGGGGAATAATAAATTCTCTTAGAGAACAAAGGGGGCTTCCTCCTGTTGATTCAACTATAAAGTATTCTGAAATGAAAGAAAAGGCGATTGACAACCTTGCTGATATTGTGAAGCAAAATTTAAATATGGATATTATAGACAGGATTGTCGGGCTATGACAGATTTTCTTCAATATTTAAAGTTTGGCATTCAGGATTCAGCATTTAGCCTTCCGCCTGTTCTTCTGATGCTGGCGTTCCTGCTTGACCTTGTCATTGGCGACCCGCGCCGGCTGCCGCATCCTGTAAGAATAATTGGAGGGACGATAAGCAGAACAGAAATATATTTGAGGAAATTAAAAGTGAGTGAAAAACTTAAAGGCATTCTTTTAGTAACCACAATTGTTGGAATGACCTTTATTATTACATTGTTCACAGTTCATATTTTATTGCGTATGTCTTTAATTTCTCACTTTTTACTTTTCACTTCTTACTTGTTACTTATTTATCTTACTTCAACCACAATCGCCATCCGCGAATTAATTAGCTCTGCGCAAGCAGTGATTGAAGCTGTAACAAACAGCAATATTGAATCCGCGAGGGAAAGGCTCTCAATGATTGTTGGACGTGACACCCATAACCTCACAGAAAAAGAGATACTTAAAGCAACAATGGAGAGCCTCGCTGAAAACCTCTCGGACGGTGTTATAGCTCCTATATTTTATCTTGTTGTCGGAGGGCTTCCTCTTGCCATGGCATATAAGGCTATAAACAAGCTCGATTCAATGGTCGGATACAGGAATGACAGATATATTCATTTCGGCTGGGC
>CAZHHV010000175.1:0-2425 GCA_964532335.1 uncultured Nitrospiraceae bacterium | reverse complement strand
TCTACTATTCACTGTTCACTATTCACTATGTTGCGCGACGGCAGGAAACACCTGAGCCCGAACAGCGGGATGCCTGAGGCTGCGATGGCAGGCGCGCTCGGAATCAGAATGGGAGGGCCCTCCGCATACGGAGGTATTGTTATTGAAAAGCCATACATCGGCAATGTAAGGACAGAAGACTACAGCAGGGCATCCGCGCAGGCTATAACTATTGTAAAGGCATCCTCTATTTTAGGCATCGCGACAGCTATAGCAGTCCTATTCTTAAAAGGAGGGGCGTGATGCAGGAAACTCACGGAGGGAACATCTATGCCCTTTCAGAAAAACTCCGTCTGAATGAAAAGAACATAATAGATTTCAGCGCTTCTATTAATCCTCTCGGCATTCCTGAAAGCGTAAATTCAGCGATAAAAGATAATATAAAATATCTGTATAATTATCCTGACCCGGATGCGAAAAGATTAAGGCTGCAGATAGCAAAACACCATAAGATAAACCCTGAATCCATCATATGCGGAAACGGCAGCACAGAGCTGATTTACCTTGTGGCCCGCGCATTAAGGCATGAAAGGGTTCTTATCCCTGCGCCGACATTTTCTGAATATGAGAGGGCATGCAAAATAAGTTCAAAGTTTAAAGTTCAAAGTTTAAAATTAAGAAAAGAAAATGCTTTTGACATAGAAACCGAAAGTTTTATTAAATCAATGAAAGGCTGCGGGATGGCTTTTCTCTGCAATCCTAACAACCCTACAGGCAGGGTGCTTAAAAAAGTTGATGTAATAAAAATCGCTGAGGCTTCAAGAAAGCTTAAATGTTATCTCATTATTGACGAGGCGTTTATAGATTTTGTGCCGGAAGAAAGCGTAATCAAAGAGGTTGGGGGAAATCCGTATCTGATCGTCTTAAGATCACTGACAAAATTTTATGCCTTGTCCGGCTTAAGAATTGGATACGGAGTATTTCCATTGAATATCACTGAAACCATAAAAAAGCATAGAGAGCCGTGGACAGTGAATACCCTCGCACAAACAGCAGGTATTACAGCTTTCAAAGATACTGCATTCAAAAAAAAGACTTTCAGGGTAATTAAGCAGGAAAAAGATTTTCTGGAAAAGGAATTCAAAAAACTGGGGATTAGTTACATCCCGTCAGAGGTAAATTATTATTTATTAAGGATAAACCATGCAAAAGAAATAATATCGGCATTGAGGAATAAGGGCATCCTTGTGAGGGACTGTTCCAATTTCAAAGGACTGGATAATTCTTATATGAGAATTGCAGTGCGGTCAAGAAGAGAGAATGAAGTGCTGATAAAAGAACTGTCTAAATTTTTAGATGTCATTCCCGCGAAAGCGGGGAACTATATAAGGAATTGGATTCCCGTTTTCACGGGAAACCCTGGATTCCGCATCAAGTGCGGAATGACAGAAACGGCGAATTATTGAAAGGCGAATTATGCGTGGCTTAGTGATAGCCGGCACGCACAGCGGAGGCGGAAAGACAACCATTACTTTAGGTCTGCTTGCAGCCTTAAAGAAAAAGGGATTAAAGGCGCAGTCCTTCAAGGCAGGCCCCGACTTCATAGATTCAGGACTTCACCGGATTATCACAGGCACACCGTCCAGGAATCTTGATATCTGGATGTGCGGAGAGAAATATGTCAGGAATTGTTTTTATAAACATTCGATGGATGCGGATATATCAATTGTGGAAGGCGTTATGGGCATGTATGACGGAGAATTCAGCACGGCAAATTTGGCAAGTCTGCTTAACCTGCCTGTTATCCTCGTTGTAGATGCCTATGGCATGGCCGAAAGCGCAGGAGCAATAGTGAAAGGATTTGTCTCTTATTCACCGATTCACCGATTCACCGATTCACCGATTTGGATAGCTGGCGTTATCTTCAACCGCGTGGCATCGGAGAGGCATTACCTCCGGCTTAAAGACAGCGTTCGGGATGTTGCAGTCATGGGCTATCTTCCGAGGGACTTAAATTTCGAGATTCCCCACAGGCATTTAGGGCTGACCGTTGCAGAGGAAAATCCGATTACAGCTGAAAACATAGAAAAACTTGCTAACATGGCCATGAAATATATAGACATTGATACATTAGTTAAGTTAACTGCCAAGACTACAGTTCTGTCATTCCCGCTTGTCGGGAATCTTTCTTGTGCCGCTAAAGAAGAATTGCGGACAAGCCCTGATAGAAGCAAAGCTTCGCATGGGGCAAGCCGCAATGACACCGATTCACCGATTCACCGATTCACCGATTCACTTAAAATCGCCATCGCCTATGACAAAGCCTTCTGTTTTTATTATGAAGACAATTTGGATTTATTAAAAGACGGCGGCGCAGAAATAATTACCTTCAGCCCTCTTTCAGATTCTGAAATCCCTGATGGTGTTGATGCAGTGTATATCGGAG
>CAZHHV010000174.1:0-3669 GCA_964532335.1 uncultured Nitrospiraceae bacterium | reverse complement strand
GAATCCCTCTTGAAGAAGGATGCTGGACAAGCCAGCATGACAAAGAGGGGTATTTACAGGTGAAAAATTACAGTTTAAAATTCAAAATTATATTCTTCCTTAGTTTTACATTTTTAATTTTTAATCTTGCATTTTTATCTTTTCCTGCCTATGTCCATGCCTTCATGTCCGACACTGAGATTGCTGTCTTTCAGAAAGATATAGCCGATAAGCCCGTTAGCGAGAGGATTGCGCTCTGGGCTGAAAAGTTTGTCGGCGTTCCTTACGACCCTGATCCCCTTGGAGAATATGTGACCAAAAAGGCGATTGTTGCTGATGAGCGTGTGGACTGCATGTATCTGAGTTTCAGGGCAGTTGAGCTTGCGTTGAGCCTAACGCCTGACAAGGCGATAGATATTGCTCTTGATAAAAGATTCATAACAAAGGGAAGGCTTGACAGCAAAGGGAATGTAATTAATTATGAAGACAGGTTTCAATACGGCGAAGATATGCTTGACAGCGGCAGATGGGGAAAAGAGATAACAGAACAACTTGGCAAGGTTACAGAGATAAACGGTTCAAGGGGAAAAGAGAAGGTGAAGATTATTGCCAAAAATACCTTGTTAAAGAGATTAAGCAGTTCAAAGAGTTCATCCCGTATGACGGGACTGAAAAGCGGGGATTTTATATTTTTTTTTTTTTCTGTTGAAAGAAGAAAGGCCGGCGAGATAGTCGGGCATATAGGGATAGTAAAGATAGAGGTCAGCAGTCAGCGGTCAGCTGTCAGCAATAATGAAGAGCAAAAAGAAATTAATCTAATCCATGCCGGAGGATTGAAAAATAAAGGCGGAGAAGTTACGAAGGTCAGGCTCTATGACTACATAAACTCAATGCCGTTTATAGGCGTGAGGGTGAGCAGGTTCAATTAGCCAGAATAATGCAATTGATTTTTACATGCACAGACACGAATGCCTTCAAAGTCTTTTGATTTCAACATGATTTAATCGGACGCCATAATGCAATTCTCAATCGCTGATTGAATAATAATATGCAAATCAAGAATTGATTATGGCGTGTAAAAGGTGTTGCTGCAAAATACTTTTCAGTCATCCATGTCCATGCTAAATGCATTTTGGGGGTAAAGCTGGCTCCTTAATTATCGCCTCTCTACGAGTCGTAGACTATTTATTAGCTCTTCTCTGATGTTTTGTCTTCTTGAGAAGTTTTTTATGCTTGTGCTTGCTCATTTTTTTCTTGCGCCACTTAACAACACTGCCCACTAAATCACCTCCTTCTTTTTCAGTGACAGTGATGAGTGTCGGTTGTCAGTATATGATTTTTTATTCACTGACACTATTCACTGTTTACTGTATTCTTTTGCCTGATGCATAAATGCCTCAAGCTGTATCTCTGTTGTTGGAGATTCAGTCCCGTCATACGGGATGCTTATAAAAGGAACTCCGTACTTTCTGTTCAGCCCCTGCATCAGCGCTGTTACTATTGTGCCGGGCATACATCCAAAGGGCATTGCATTTACAATGCCGGAGGCGCCTCTTTCTATGAGGTCCACAGCCTTGCCTATGCTTAGTATCGCCTCTCCTTCAAAAGAACTGTGCAGATATGGAGACGCCTTTTTTATTATTTCTTTTGTTTCCGGTTCTTTCCGGGTTTTAAGGAAACCTGAAAAATATCCTGCGTATTTGTGCTCTATCCTTTTTTGAAAGAAAGTCTTTAAAAGAGTATTCATAATATCAGACCATTCTTTTTTTAGCAAGGCTTTTTGAGCAGCCATGTGATTGACATAATAGATCCATTCCTCAACAGGCGCAAGCCAGGCCTCGCCGCCGTGAGTCTCTATTTTCCTTACAATATCTTCATTTGAGAACTTGTTGCTTCTTACAAATATCTCGCCTATGATTCCTATCAGGGGTTTCCTGTCTTTTTGTCCCGAGCTGCCCGGAAGCAGATTTTGAAAATCCCTTCGCATATTTTTCAGAAGGACTTCAACTTTTCCATTGGTTCCTTTCAGCGAGGAATATATCTTTCCGAGATATTCTCTGTAAATAAAGTCTGCAGAGCCGTCTTCTTTTTCATAGGGTCTGGTCTCATGCAGGCATTTTGTCAGCAGCTCAATGGCAATTATTCCCTGCCATGATCTGAGAGCGAAATCCTTGCCGACTATGCCGAGGTCCCTGTAAAATTCTACATCCTGATTTGGCGAGAATATAGGCACATGAGCGTAACCAAGGTCGTCAAGCACCATTCTGTGAAATACATTATACTGCCCGAACCTGCACGGGCCTGAACCCGAAGGCATGAAAAAGGCAGATTCGGCTGGTTTGAAATCAGAAGAAAGAACCCGTTTGAGCATATCGCCTGTTGTTACAGCGCACGGATAACATTCCTTTCCTGAAACATATTTTCTTCCTATATCAATAGTTTCCTTGTCTGATTCAGGCAATACCTCTGCGGGTACTCCTGAGCGCTCAAATGAAGCGGCAAGCGCAAATGCATGGTCAGACATCATGGGAATGTAAACAGTGCGCTTCTTATTCAGTGCAGTAGTGCAGTAGCGCAGTAGTGCAGTAGCGGCTGTTGAACTGCTGCTCTGTTGCTCTGCTGCTCTGTTGCTCTGCTGCCCTATGCTGTCAAGAAATGCCTCGCATCTTGTTATTGCTCCTGCATCAGCGCTGTGCTCGTCTATCTCAATGTGAAGGAAGGGTTTGCCCTGCAGCTCCTTTTTAAAATATTTCAGTATGAACGAATCAGGCCCGCACGAAAAGTTTCCGATATAAAGCGGGAAGAGATTCGGGTTTTCCCTTATCACCCTCGCAGCCTTCAATATTCTCTGTCCTGCCCTCCAGTACATATTCGGCCATTCAGAATCAATTGAATGATCATTCAGCGGGAGGAAATCCATCGGGATAGCCATTACATTAAGGTCTGCAAGTTTTTTCGGTATCTCAAGGTTCATCCCGCTGTCAAAGGAATTGTAGTCGCGTCCAACGATAACAATGACCGGTGAATGGGTGAACCCCGTTAGAGATTCATCTCTAAACGGGGTGAATGGGTGAATGGGTGAATCGGTGAGACTTCCATATTCATCTCTGCTTCCCAATATCTCTTTGCCTTTTTCACTTATTGCTCTCTGGAATTTGTTCTGTGCTTCTTCCGCAATAAGCAAGGCCTCTTTTATCCGTACACTTTTTATTCCAAAAGGTTTAAATGCCCTCGCAAGTTCATTCAGCATGAATTTCCTGCCGTGCTTCAGATTCACAACAGGAGAGATTATATCTGCATCAGGAAATGCAACCCGCGCTGAGTAAGGTATGGTCTGTGTATAAGGACAGGCAAATCCTCTTTCAAGTGACTCCTGTTCTGAGTTCAGGTTTATGAAGCTTGGAATTAATAATGCGTCAGCGCCTTCATTTAAGAGATGTTTTATGTGACCGTATGCAACCTTCACAGGGAAGCATGTCTCTGAAAGTATGGATTCTAGCCCGAGGCTTACTATCTGCCTGTTCGTTTTTGGTGACACAAGGACCTCAAACCCAAGTTCCCACAGTAGAGTTGTCCAAAAAGGGAGATATTCGTGGAAGTAGAAAATGTAAGGAATACCGATTTTTGTTTTAAATGGTGAATGGGTGAACCCCGTTAGAGATTCATCTCTAAACGGGGTGAATGGGTGAA
>CAZHHV010000173.1:0-3673 GCA_964532335.1 uncultured Nitrospiraceae bacterium | reverse complement strand
TTCTTATGTGAGGCAACGATACGCTTTCATATAGATTTTTGATGAGGCAATTCGCGGGCTTGAAAAGATTTCATACTCCACGTTAAAATCAAGGCAATCATGAAAGACATAATCACAAAAGCAAACATACTCATTGAGGCTTTGCCGTATATCAGGAATTTTTCAGGAAAGACATTCGTAATCAAATACGGCGGCGCCGCACAGACAGAAGAGCATTTAAAAGATTCATTCGCTCAGGATATAGCGCTCTTAAGTTTCATCGGAATCCATCCTGTGATTGTTCACGGCGGAGGGCCAAAGATAAGTTCAACAATGGAAAAGATGGGCAAGAAACCGAAATTTATCCAGGGCCAGCGCGTTACAGACAAAGAGACGATGGACATCGTTGAGATGGTTCTCGGCGGGCTTGTCAATAAAGAGATAGTCTCTCTGGTAAACAAGCACGGAGGAAAAGCCATAGGCCTGAGCGGAAAAGACGGAGGGCTTATAAAGGCAAAGAAAAAACTTATGAAAAAGACCTCGCAAAAAACAGGGGTTGAAGAGATAATTGACCTCGGGCTTGTAGGCGAGGTAACGGACATAAACTCGCAGGTGCTCAAAAGCCTTGAAAAAGAAGGGTTCATCCCTGTCATCTCTCCGATAGGCACGGGAGAACACGGCGAGACATTCAATATTAATGCAGACTATGTTGCATCTTCTATATCAGCAAAACTAAAGGCAGAGAAACTCATACTCCTCACAGACGTGCCGGGCATTAAGGATAAAAAAGGAAATACAATCTCAACGCTTTCTCAAAAACAGATAAAGAAACTTGTCTCTGAAAGCACAATATCAGGAGGCATGCTGCCGAAGACTCAGGCGTGCATGAAAGCGCTTGAAGGCGGAGTTGCAAAAACACATATTATTGACGGCCGAATATCTCATTGTCTCTTGCTTGAGATATTTACAAAAAAAGGAATCGGGACAGAGATTGTAAAGTGACGATTTTGAGTATTTGGTCAACTATGGTGATAAGGGGTTGCTGTATCATAAAATTATTTATTGCAAATCTAAAAATTTCTTTAATGCATTTTCTGCAGAGGATAAATCATCAGAAGACAGACTGCCTAATTTTTTAAGAATCAATTTTTGTTCAATGGTTGAAATGGCTGGTTTAATAGCAGATGGTTTTAACAGACCGGCAACCTGCCAGTCTTTTATTAAACACTCGCCGATACCGGCAGCTTTATCTATCTGACTTGTAATCGCCATAATGACAATATCAGAAGAGGCATTATTGTAGAGATTTGAACTAACAATTACTGCTGGGCGTCTCTTGGTCATGGTCTGGTCACTAAATGGAAATGGCACAAGGACAACATCGCCTCTTTTATAAGCTGTCATAGACGGCATCCTCTTCATTGTCCCAAATTTTTTGGAACGACACAGTAGATAATTCTTGAGATGCTTTTGCAAACAGAGATTTCTCTTTTTTATTTTCTAAAAACTGAATGAAGTCAAGAATCTCTGCAAGAAGATTCTCAGGAAGCTTATCAATTTCATTTATAATTATTTCTTTAACTGACATTATGCCCTCCTCTCTGTCGGATACTTGTTTATAGTATAACAGATCTCATTTCTTCCCCTCCAGAATCTCAATCTCCTCCGGCGTGAGGTCATAGAGTTCGTAAACCATTTCATCAATCTGGCGTTCAAGGTCGGACATGTCAATCACAGGGTCTTTCTGCTTAGCGGCGAGTATTTGAGGTCAGCAGTTATGCAAACTGGAGTTTCTTCTCCATTGGTTTAAGAACATTTTTAAACATATGAGAGGCTTTGAACAGTTCAACGCCTATAAGGTTGCCGTTGCTGTCAAGTTCCATATTCACGCCCGGTGATATTTCTACAACTTTGGTTTCCTCACCTTCCTTTGCAAGGTAAAGAATATCCTCTTCTTCATCATAAAAAACCTTGAAATCGTCCATTATATTTTCCTCCATCTTCCTGATTGAATCCGGTTTTCTTTTTGGACTTCCTTCAAAGGATGTATGGTTAACAGCTTAACATCTACATCCTCATGCCTATATGCTACCATTATATCCCTTTCTTTTCCATATATAACTGCCCGCATAACTGCAATTGTATGCCCTGTTTCGGCATCAATAAATCGCTCCTCTGCGTTTTCATAAATCCTTTTCGGTAAATCGTATTCAATTTTTCTCAAAGCAAGTCTTGTTTCAATATGTCTTGAATATTTAATCTGCATAGCTATCTTTTCCCCTCCACAATCTCAATCTCCACATTTGTCCTTGCTGGTAAATTATAGCAGATTAAGATTTTTCTACGGTTGGTTATGTCTTCACAATGGGATGTAGCAGTCTGATATTAACGATGTATAGGCATAAAATCTCTTGACTATAACTACCATATTATGGTAGCTTCTTCATAAGATGGGTCAGCAATTTAAAACGATATATTTTCAAGATCATCCTGCGGCCACTTCAAAAAAGAAAAATTTAAAGTTAGCTTTCAGTGATCGAGATTCAGATATTTATCGTGTTGTTTCGGCACTCTCAAGCCAAGAGATGAGGGAATTAATCGGTTATGTAAGTTACAAAGATTTGAAATCTGCTGCTGAGAAAGAATACCTTCCAATAAATACATATTGCGTACGCATTCTTCGGGACAGAATTCCTCTTATGATAAGTGAATCGCAACAAGCTTACCTGCCGGGTGTTACTAAGATTAATCCTATTCATGCTACTTTTAAAGGCGGACATGACGAGCCATTGCATCTCTGGTATCCATTCTTGGAAGGTTATTCTCCAGAGTTTGTAGAAAATATCTTAAACAACTTTGCATCTTCTGCAACCAGCGTTCTCGACCCTTTTGCCGGCACTGGCACAACTCCTCTGACAGTAGCCCGCATAGGAAAGACGGCTTATTACTGTGAGATTAACCCATTGTTGCAGCACTTAATTGATGTGAAAATTAAGGCATTGACTTTGAAGGATGACAAACGTTTTAGACTAATCGAAAACCTTAGAGACATTTCTAAGAAATTCATCCCTATTATGAAAGATATTACCCCTGATGTAGAATTGCATGCTACTTATGACAAAACCTTTCGTGATAGCAAATTCTTTGATGATTTGACTTATGAAAAGGTTTTAAAAAGCAGAAGCTTGGTTGATTATGTAGCATGTGATTCACCAATATCAGCCGATTTTCTCAGTGTTGCTATTATATCAAGCATTGTCCCGGCATCACTATTAAAACGTGCAGGAGACCTACGTTATAAAACATCAAAAGAACTTGAGAAAGAAAGGGTTAATTTTGAAGAAAATGTTTTAAAACAGATAAACAGGGTGATTTTAGACCTTGAACGGTTAAGGCATATCAACACACGACCCCTCTTAATTTGTGAGGATGCGAAGCAGCTTTCAGTTATTCCGCCGCTCGAAGCAGATGCGGTAATAACCAGTCCGCCTTATTTAAACGGCACCAATTACTTTAGAAATACAAAAATTGAACTCTGGTTTCTGAGATGCCTCAATTCAGCTTCTGATTTATCCGCTTTCCGTGAGAAATCAGTAACAGCAGGGATAAACGATGTATCCAAAAGGAAAAATGGAAATAGTAATCATCCCGAAGTAGATAAAGTGATTGACCAATTAAAGGACAGGGCTTATGA
>CAZHHV010000172.1:2034-3693 GCA_964532335.1 uncultured Nitrospiraceae bacterium | reverse complement strand
GCATATCCAGAGCCTCAAGATAATGAGCAACAGCAAGTAAATTCAAATCAGGAGGGAGTTTGTATGCCGGGTGTCCCCAGTATCCGTTTGCGAACGGCCCAAGCTGTCCTGATTCAACAAATGACTTGAGTTTTGCCTGAACCTTTTTAAGCGATGCTTCTTTGGGCTGCGCTTTAAGGGCAGCAACAACATCAACATAATCAAGCGCGGCAAGATGATAAAACCAGAGTATATGCGAGTGAACAAACTGGCACCCCTCAACTATATTTCTTATTATCCTGCCATTGTCAGGCGGCTTTACCTTGAAGGCCTCGTCCATGCTCATTGAAGATGTGTGCCCATGCGATGTGGGGCATACTCCGCAGATTCTCTGGGTAAGATGCCAGGCGTCTCTCGGGTCCCTGCCTTTCAGGATTATCTCAAAACCCCTGAACAATGTGCCGCTTGTCCATGCGTCTTTAACCTTGCCGCCTTCAATCTCAACATCAATCTTTAAATGTCCTTCTATCCTTGTAAATGGGTCTATGGTTATGCGTGCCATTATTTTTTACCCCCTTCCTTTTCTCCCTTGCCTCTTCCCGATGATTTTGTTGCTATGGCATGGGCCGCTATGCCTACAGCAGTTGCCACTCCTGCAACAGCGCCAATCTTATCTGCTGTTGCCTGAATGCCCGGCAACTTCACATCAGGGAGCCGTTCATAAAATCCTGCAAATTTATCAGGCCATCCATGTTCAGCGCAGCCTATGCATGGACCTCCAGACTTCACACACCAGCTGATTCTGTCGTTATACATAACCTTGGGGCATGCAGAGTAAGTCATAGGGCCTTTGCATCCCATTTCATATAAACAGTATCCCAATGCCTCTTCGTTAGAACCGAATGTCTCTACGAACCTTCCTGCATCAAAATTCGCTCTTCGCTCACAGTTGTCATGTATTGTCTGGCCATAGAACATCTTGGGACGTCCGAAACTGTCAAGTTCAGGCAGTTTGCCAAGAAGCAGATAATTCACAACTACCGCCACAAGATACTCTACATTAACAGGGCAGAGGTCAAGGTTAACAACGGCTTTTTTTACTCAGACCTTCTTAAGCGCCTCTGTAACGCCTATAATTTGTGATGGATTGGGTTTTGCTGCCGGTACGCCGCCGAATGTAGCACAGCTTCCGACTGCAAGAATGGCCACCGCAGGCCCTGAAAATTCCTTAAGTATATCAAGCATCTCTTTGCCTGCTATCATGCCGTGCCCTTTCTTTGTAGGAACACCGCCTTCCACTATGAGAATATAACCACCGGCCTTTCTTGAGTTCTGAAGTATCTCTTCAGCCTGTTTTCCTGCGGCAGCCATGATTGTCTCGTTGTAATCAACGCTCAGGATGTCAAGAACAAGGTCCGCGGCATTTGGATATGTCGCCTTGATGAGAGCCTCTGTGCAGCCTGAATCCGATGCAAAGTTAAGCCATACAACAGGCGGCCTTTTGGATGCCTTTTCTATAGCTGCTGCAATTTTAGGAATAAATGATTCCGACAACCCGAGAAGGGCAGCGGTAGCGCCGCAGAATTTCAGAAAGGCCCTGCTTCTAATTCCCTGAAATTCAAAAGCCCCAAGAAATTGCTTGCTTATTTTTCCTCTCTGTCCCAAAGAAATATGACCTCC
>CAZHHV010000172.1:0-2024 GCA_964532335.1 uncultured Nitrospiraceae bacterium | reverse complement strand
GGGTTAAGTATTTGGGTAAAAGAAATGGTACATCCGGCACAATCTTGTCCTTCCAGCCAGATTACTGCTGGTTTCTTAGATGCAGTTTGTAATGCATGGGCAACTTTTGTTGTAAATTCAAATTCTGAGAGGCCAAGAACTGCAGCTGTAGCAGCGCAATATTTCAGAAAGTCCCTTCTTTTAATTCCCTGAAATTCAAAAGCCCCGAGAAATTGCTTGCTGATTTTTTCCCTGTCTCCCATAGAAATTTCCCCTCCTTCTGCTTTGATTTACTTTATAAAAGATATAAGGCTATTTCTCCTTAAAAGTCATTTAAAATTCTAATAGACTTATTGCAATAGTATTAGACTTTATCTGATTTGTCAAGGAGTTTTTTAAAACTAAAAGTTGTGCTTTATAGGCAAGGCAATGTCCCTGTTTGAGAGTTTAATAATTTGGTAAGAATATAAGGTATTAACCCCGCATAAAGCGGGGCTGAAAGTTGCTGACATTGCGGCTGAATTTTAAAAATATGGCAAGTCTTAAAACAACAGATACTAAACCCCGATATTATCGGGGCTATTCTTCTTTCCCCTCTACTCTTATATAAAGTGTTTTGTCTGCGACAACAGAAAGCTTATCAATCTCTGTAACAGCGCTAACAACATCTTTTTCTTTTGCCGTATGTGTCAACACAATGAGAGGAACAGCCTCACCAACACTTCTTCCTTTCTGAATAACAGAGGTTATGCTTATGTTGTAACTGCCGAGCACCCCTGAGATGTTTGAGAGAACGCCCGGTTTGTCCAATGCGGTGAATCTGAAATAATACATCGCCTCAATGTCTTCTATGCCCTTAACCTTTAGCTCGGAGCGTGGAATCCGGACTGCTTTTTTACTCCTGACCCCTGACTCCTGACTCCTGACTATCTTCTTCCCGATATCTACAACATCGCTTACAACCGCACTTCCTGTCGGCATATCGCCTGCGCCTCTTCCATAGTAAAGGGTGTCACCAACAGCATCTCCCTGCACATAAATTGCATTGAAAACACCGTCAACCTTTGATATAAGATAATCCTTTGGAACCATTGTGGGATGAACCCTGAGTTCTACCTCACCCCCCCACTCTCCCCCCCTTAGCAGGGGGGGGGACGGGGGGGTTGCCTTTGCAATCGCAAGAAGTTTTATCTTATAACCCAACTCTCCGGCAAAGCCGATGTCCTGAGAGGTTATTCTGGTTATGCCTTCTCTGTAAACATCATTAAACGAAAACGGTATGTTATACGCCAGCGATGCAAGAATCGCCAGCTTATGGGCTGAATCGATTCCTTCAATATCGTAAGTAGGGTCAGTTTCCGCATAGCCGAGCCTCTGCGCCTCTTTCAGAGCATCAGAAAACTCAAGGCCCTCGTCAGTCATCTTTGTGAGAATATAATTTGAAGTGCCGTTTATTATCCCGTAGACTGCCAGTATCCTGTTTGCAATGAGGCCCTCTTTAAGAATCTTGATTATGGGAATGCCGCCGGCAACAGACGCCTCAAAGCCAATCTCAACGCCATGCTTTTCCGCTTCAGCCAATATTTCATTTCCCTCTGTGGCGATAAGCGCTTTATTCGCTGTAACCACATGCTTTTTATTCCTTATGGCTTTAAGGATAAGTTCCTTTGCAGGGTGCATGCCGCCGATAAGTTCAATAACTATATTAATCTCAGGGTCATTAAGTATGTCGTCGGCATTAGTAGTTAAAATCCCTTCTGGCAGTTTAATCCCCCTGCTCTTTTTTATGTCAAGGTCCGCAATCTTTTTCAGGTTTATATCAAAACAGGTTCTCTGAGAAATAACGTCTTTGTTTTCAAGCAATATCTTAGCCGTTCCTGTGCCGACAGTCCCGAATCCTATAATGCCAACATTAATCATATTTTTGTCCAAAAATCACCCCTAATAATTTTGTATATTATGCTTTAATAGTTTAATTTCGTCAAATAATATAAGGTAATTATAAACGATTTGGCACCGTATTACATAGATTTTGAACCAATTGA
>CAZHHV010000171.1:3243-3815 GCA_964532335.1 uncultured Nitrospiraceae bacterium | reverse complement strand
ATTGTCTGGGTAAGAGAAATCGCCTGCACCGCAAAGGATCAGATAGGCGATATAGTTGTACTTGTTGCATGTCAGGATATCACAGAGCAAAAGAAGGCAGAGGAAACAATTAAGAGGAATTACCAGATTCAAAATGTATTGAATTCACTCCTTCATATTTCATTAGAAGAGATTTCGCTTAAGGAACAGTTAGAAAAAGCCCTTGATACAATCCTTTCAGTGCCTTTTCTGCCTCTTACACCTAAAGGAGGTATTTTCCTTGTTGAAAATAAGCCTGATGTTTTGGTACTGATAGCAAACAGGAATCTGCCTGTCCCATTACAGGGAATTTGTGCAGAAGTTCCTTTTGGCAGGTGTCTATGCGGAAGGGCAGCAGCAAACCGTGAGGCACAGTTTGCAGATTGTCTTGATGACCGTCATGAAAACCGTTATGACGGAATAACCCCTCATGGGCACTATAATATTCCTATTATGTCAAGGGGCAAGGTGTTGGGGGTACTCGTGCTTTATTTGCCTGAAGGTCACCGACAGGAGAAAAGTGAAGTTGAGTTTTTGCAAGCAGTGGCAGATGT
>CAZHHV010000171.1:0-3233 GCA_964532335.1 uncultured Nitrospiraceae bacterium | reverse complement strand
CAGCAAAGAATTACTGGCATTGGCTGACGCATCTAATGTGATTCTTACTACTACTACTACTACTACTACTACTACTACTACTACGCTCTACGATGCTATATGCGATGTTGCTGTGAGGAACTTTGGTTTGAAGATGGCATGGCTCGGGCTGATTGACGAGGGACGAAGCTATGAAGTTAAATCTGTTGGTCAATGCGGCTTTGAAGAGGGTTATCTGTCTTCTATAAAAATCACTTATGATGATTCGCCAACAGGTATGGGTCCAACAGGCATGGCGATAAAGACGAAGACCTCCAGAGTGGTTCATGATATGCAAACAGACCCTGCATACATCCCATGGAGAGAACAGGCAAGAAAAAGAGGCTATAACTCCTCAATGTCAGCGCCACTTATCTCATCAGAGGGCAAAGTAATGGGCGCTCTTAATTTTTATAGCAGTGAAATAGGTTTTTTTACAAAGGACAGAGTAAAGATATTTAATGTCTTTGCCAATCAGAATGCCGCTGCCATTGAAAACAAATGGCTGCTTGAAGGACTTGAGGATAAGGTAAAAAAGAGAACGAGAGAGTTTGAAGAGGCTAAGTTTCAGGCCGAGGCCGCGAACAGGGCGAAGTCTGATTTCCTTGCAAATATGTCGCATGAATTAAGGACGCCGTTGAATTCAGTCATAGGCTTTTCAGAGGTTCTGACTGAAGGACTGGCAGGCGATATCCCGGACAAACAGAAAGAATATATTCAGGATATATGGAAGAGCGGAAAACATCTTTTGCGGCTTATAAACGATATACTGGACCTCTCAAAGATAGAGGCGGGCAGGATGGAACTTAAACTGGACGAGTGTGACATTAAAGAGCTTGTTCAGGGCAGTATGCTGATGTTTAGGGAGAAGGCTGTAAAACACAAAATTAAATTTACTTCTGATATATCGGATGATATAGGAATTGTGACTGCTGATGCTGTGAAGATAAAGCAGGTAATTCTCAATCTCCTTGGGAATGCCTTCAAGTTTACGCCGGATGGGGGCACCGTAAGCGTGCAAGCACGCTTAGTTCACTGTTCACAGTCCACAGTTCACGGCGAAGATAAAAGTTCACAGATCACAGATCACAGTTCACAGCAAAAACCTGATTTTCAGTCTGTGAACCGTGAACCGTTAACCGTGAACAACGCTGATTTCGTAGAAATCAGTATAGAGGACACCGGCATAGGCATTGCCCCTGAGGACATGGAGAAACTCTTCAAGCCTTTCCAGCAGCTTGAGTCTGTGCTTACAAAACAATACGAAGGCACAGGTCTTGGGCTTAAACTCTGCAAGGATTTTGTCGAGTTGCATGGTGGGAAGATATGGGCAGAGAGTGAACTTGGGAAAGGCTCAAAATTTATATTTATAATACCGATGAGGCAGTGAATAATGAACTTTTCAGGATTGTGAGATAAAGCAATGGATGCACTTTCTCAATTTCTTCAGAGCAATCTGGACATTGTATTTTTTATCTATGGCTTTGCCTTTGTGGTCATGGGGATTGCCATCCTTGCTCAACCAAGAAAAGGCAGCGGCTTCAGGCTTTCAAATATCTTATGGCTTTTAGCCCTCTTTGGAATAACCCACGGGATAAATGAGTTTCTTGATATGTGGGCAATAATTAAAGGCAAGCATCCTACTCTGGATTTAGCCCGCTGGTTTATCCTTATCATCTCTTATTTTTTCTTATTTGAATTTGGAAGACGACTCTTTCGTTTAACCAAACCTGAATCTCCTCCATATCAAAAAAAGATTGCCGGGTTACTTGTCTGGTGGTTATCACCTGTCATAGGAGTCTTTATCCTGTCTGCTGGTTTTATGTCTTTTGACTTTTGGAAGGCTGGCAATATCTGGACAAGGTATCTTCTGGGCTTCCCGTCCGGACTTTTGATTGGTTTTGGATTCTGTTCATATTATAAAGACAGGTCAGAGCTATTAGACCAATTAAATCTGAAAAAATATTTTTTGCTTGGAGGAGTGTCTTTTATAATTTATGGTATTTTAGGCGGTTTAGTTGTTCCAAAAGGCGATTTCTTCCCTTCCAATTTGCTCAACACAGATTCATTTTTTGCAGCAGTAAAAATACCCGTTCAGGTATTCAGGACTATGTGTGCAGTGGGAGCTGTATGGACAGTGAGCGGGATACTCAGAGTCTTTAACTGGGAGGCAAGGAAAAAACTTGAAGACGCAAAATTTCAGGCTGAGTCAGCTACCAGGACAAAATCTGATTTTCTTGCAAATATGTCGCATGAACTCAGGACTCCTCTCAATGCAATAATCAGTTTCTCCGATATGCTGAGGGACGGCATGGCAGGGGAAATAAATGAGGAGCAGAAAGATTATCTTAAGGACATCTATGAGAGCGGCAATTATCTGCTTACGCTCATCAATGACATACTGGACCTTTCCAAGGTTGAGGCCGGCAAGATAGAGCTTGAGTTAAGCGAATTTAATCTTGAGGAACTGATTGACGGCAGCCTCGTTATGTTCAAAGAAAAGGCAATGAAACATAATATAAAGGTTAAGGCTGAGGTCGAGGAAGGGATAGGGAATATCATTGCAGATGAAAGGAAGATAAAGCAGGTATTGTTTAATCTACTGAGCAATGCAATGAAGTTTACGCCGGATGGGGGAAACGTAAACGTTCAAGCACGTTTAGTTCACTGTTCACAGTCCACAGTTCACGGCAAAGAAGAATTTATCTGTGAACCGTCAACCGTGAACCGTGAACTTGCCGATTTCATCGAAATCAGCGTAGAGGATACAGGAGCTGGCATAGCTGAGAAGGACATAGAAAGGCTCTTTAAGCCATTTGAACAACTTGAATCCACGTTTACCAAAAAATACGAAGGCACAGGACTTGGACTTAGCATCGGCAAGAAGATTGTTGAACTTCACGGCGGGAGGATTTGGGCAGAAAGCGAACTTGGAAAGGGAAGCAGGTTTGTTTTTGTAATCCCAGTAAAACGGTGAACTGTGAACAAAATACTGATAGTTGACGATAATGAAATGAACAGAAAGCTTTGCAGATTGCTACTTCAGAAAAACGGATTTGAGACCATAGAGGCTGAGGATGGGGCAACGGGCATTAAAATGGCAAAGGAACATCTTCCGTCACTTATATTGATGGATATACAGATGCCGGTTATGGATGGGCTTACTGCGCAGAAAGCTATCAGGGCAGAGCCTGAAACCTCATCTGTCCCTGTCA
>CAZHHV010000170.1:0-3849 GCA_964532335.1 uncultured Nitrospiraceae bacterium | reverse complement strand
TCGTCATTCCCCGACCCCCTTGTCATTCCCCGATTTAATCGGGGAATCCAGAGGGCATGCTTGATCGGGGAATCCAGTATTCTTTAAAATCAGAGGCTTCTGGATTCCCGCTTTCGCGGGAATGACACAAAAACAAACTTTTTCAACACTCCCAAGTTTTAATCCATTCCGATGTCTTCCTTAAAGACAGTTGTTTTAGCTAAAATCAAATATAGATATGGCAAACATCACACCTAAAAGACTTTTCTATGCCGCCATTGTTGTTTTATGGGTTGCTGCAACTGCTCTCCTTTTATTCAGGCATTACGGATTAAATCAGGCTGCGCATTATGCTGTGAATAAAGACATTTTTCCTGAAGAACTGTACAAAGGACAGTGGATGGGGCTTTATTATAAGGGTGAAAAAACAGGATACTCCCACAGGAAAGTTGAAAAGGCAGGTGAGGGGTATAAAATTTCGGAAAAGACTAAGATGAGGCTCAATGTCATGAATGTCCTGAAAGATATAGAGACATTTACCGCCGCATATCTTGGTCCTGATATGAAACTTAAATCCTTTGACTTTATGCTTAACTCTGATGTGACCATGAATATAAAGGGAAGGGTGGAGGGCAGGAATCTTAAGGTCTCTCTGGAGACCGCCGGTGCAAAATCTGAACAGGTGATTGCTTTAAAGGATGAACCATCTCTTAATCTCTCGCTGATTCCGAATATTCTCAGGGAGGGAATTAAACCCGACAAAAAAATCAGCATGGCCGTGATTGACCCTATAACTATGACTCAGGAGCGCATTCTTGTTGAGGTGGGAGGGAAAGAGCGGATAATGTCAATGAATGTTATGCGAGAGGCCTTCAGGCTGCGCGGGTCGTTCAAGGGAATTAAATTCTCAGTATGGCTTACTGAAAAGGGCGAGGTATTGAGAGAGGAAAGTCCGCTGGGATTTGTATTGATTAAAGAAACCGAAGCTGATGCAATACAATTAGGGAACCCATCCGTGGACATTATTGCACAGGTCGCAGTGCCGTTTAATTTAAAGCTCCCTCTTGATACAAAATATCTCAGGGTAAAGCTTTCAGGAATTAATTTAAAGGTTCTTGAACTTGACGGCGGAGGGCAGAATCTTAAAGGAGAGGTGCTGGAGATTAAAAAAGAGGAAATTCAAAGTTCAAAGTTCAAAGTTGAGAGTTTAAAGTCTCCTGAAGAATATTTAAAGGATACGATGTTTATTCAGTCAAAAGCCCCTGAGATTGTTTCTCTGGCAAAGCAAATTGTAAAAGACGAAAAAGATGCATTAAAAAAGGCAAGGCTTATTTATGAGTGGGTTTACAGGAATATCAGAAAGACTCCTGCGATAACGATTCCGATGGCAACAGAGGTGCTGAAATCAAGGAGGGGCGACTGTAATGAACATACGACACTGTACACTGCTCTGGCGCGGGCATCAGGAATACCAACACGGATTGCACTCGGGCTTACGTATAAGGACGGCTATTTTTATTACCATGCATGGCCTGAGATATACATAAATCAATGGATTGCGATTGACCCGACACTTGGACAGTTTCCGTCAGACGCATCGCACATAAGGATTACAACCGGTGATATAGACAAGCAGATGCAGATTCTTGCTGTGATTGGGAAGATAAAGATTGAGGGGCTGGAGTATAGATAAGAATTTGCCAGAATCCTGCAAGTGAGCAGATAACATTTGAGTGATTAAGACGTCCCCTTCGGGATTTGGGTGTTAATCACAAACACTCTGTTATCTGACTGTTGAGTGCACTAAAAAATTATGCAATACTGACTTCCAGTCGTTTACCAAGAGCAGCGGCAACACGCTCTAAAGTTGAAAGTTTGATATCTTCAGCATGATTCTCAATTCGTGAAATTGCGGTTTTTTGGGTTTTAAGCCTGCGTGCAAGTTCCTCCTGAGTTAATCCGACTGATTCACGCGCCTGACGAAGCATTACCCCAACTTTGAACTGTTCGTAACCTTCATCATAGCCCTCAGTAAATCTTTTGTCTCTTCTTTTTCTTTCGCCTATGTATTTTTTTAGGTCACTCATGATTTTGATCTCCTCCTTAAAAAGTCTCTTCTAAAAGCCTCTGCTTTTTCGATTTCAGATCTTGGTGTTTTCTGGCTTTTTTTTGCAAATCCATGGGTTAATACAACTACAGAATTATCTGCAAGGAAACAGAATATGCGATAAGCATTTGACGCAAACTGAATTCTGCATTCCCATATTTCTTCTCTCCCAACAAGCTTCTTAAAATACGAAGATGGGACTACATCTAAATCTTCTAATAAACTGAGCACCCATGTTACCTTCTGTGCTACCTTTGAAGGTAAAGAATCAAGAAATTCTTGTACAGGGCATTTACCGTCAATGGTTTTATAAAAGGTAACAATCCTGCTCACTGCATTATGTTAACCTGCGCGTTAACCTTTGTCAAGGATATTTTGAGAAGGGCGAAGCCTTTGGACGTGAACCTCAAGCTCTCTGTTATCTGCCGCTGTAATGGAAAGTATAATAAAAATCAGGGAAGCGTCCCTCAGCCCTTACTCAGACGTATAACGTGAAAATTAGCCGCCTCCTCTGGCGGTCGGCTGGATTGGTTTGTTAGCTGGTTCTTGCGATTTCTTTTCGCTCTGCGGTGACTGTTGTTTGGTAAATAGCTCATACGCGTTGATGATTTTCTCCAATGCCGAACTTTTCGAAGAGCTATAGGGCATGTTATCGGCTGCTACAACCGCATAGCCGACAGTTTCTTTGCTTTGAATTGCTGTGCTTACGATTTCATCCAACATCTCGGCTTTCGTTGCGGCATAAGGCGACTCTTTTGCAGCGATGATTGCCATATTGAAGTCACTTGATTGAATAGAGGCTTTAACCACTTTCTTTAAGGCATCGCTTTTGCTCGATGCGTATGGCATGGATATAGCTGCCTGATACATTGCTAATAGCCAGTTTCTCTCACCTTTGTACACAGGTAGGTCAAGGGTAAGATCGATGGCTGCCTTTTCCTTGTTGAGCAGTTTGTTAATTGCGCTGCCATCAGTACTTCGACGCTCCATGAACTGCCAAGCAGCGATCAAGGTTGCAATTATTGTCGCTATTGCTGCAAGTCTATAAAGGTTCAAGTCTGTTCCTTTCAGCTAACATTATTTTTTATGCCGCATGCGTCTTTTTGTGCATGTGTAATTGTAGGTAAATACAGAAAGGTGTGTCAACAAAAATTCCCATAAATATCGTAAGATAAAAACTGCCATGAAAGGTTATCAAATTATTCTGCTGATTAGCTATATCCTTATTGCCCTCTTCGGCTATTGGCTCAAGTTTCTCAATCTGCGCCATCTGAGAAAATACGGCGATGTTGTGCCTGATGAGTTCAAGGATTATATTGATGAAGACTTGTTAAAAAAGACAAGGGACTACACTTTAGAGCAGAGCCGCTTTGGATTTATAGAATCTATTTTCGGAAACGTTCTTGTTCTTGTTTTCTTCTTCGGAGGATTGCTGAATATGTATAACTCATGGATTGTATCCTTCAATATGCCTTTTGTTCTTACCGGATTAGTGTTCTTCCTTGTCCTGAGTTATGCAAATACAATTATTTTCATTCCTTTTGACCTTTACAGCACATTCAAGATTGAAAACAAGTACGATTTTAACACAATGACATGGAAACTCTGGATAAGCGATTTCATAAAATCAATTATACTCTCTACAATATTCATCGGCATTATGACAGCAGGCGCATTGTATCTGATGAAGGCAAGCCCTGATTTCTGGTGGCTTTTTGTATGGCTCTTTTTCCTCTTATTCAGTATCTTCATGATGTATATCT
>CAZHHV010000169.1:0-3883 GCA_964532335.1 uncultured Nitrospiraceae bacterium | reverse complement strand
AACGATTCCTTTTTATCCTTTACTCCGGTAACATTTATTGTGAGTCAATTCGTATTCATCAAAAAGGTTGCTTTTTGAGTCTTTTTTGCTTTATTCTTAAAGATGCGGTTCTACAAAACAATTCCAAGAGAACCTGACCAAGGAGGGTTATTGTGATAACGATAACAGACACTGCTGCAGAAAAAGCAAAACAGATACTCACAACAGAAGGAAAAGCTGGCTGGGGGCTTCGTGTATATACTGCCGGAGGAGGATGCTGCGGCCCCTCTTACGGAATGGATATAGATGAAAAGCCGGGAGATAACGACGATGTAGTTGAGAAAAACGGACTTAAGGTTTTCGTTGACAAAGACACATCAAAAAAACTTGAAGGCATGAACATTGACTTCATAGATGACGGTGAAAAACAGGGCTTCGTCATCACGGGCGGAAGCGCTCCGTCATGCGGCCCAAGCTGCACCAGCTGCGAATAAATCCATGTTTCCCTTGCAGAGGCCTCGAAGGCTAAGAAAAAACGAAGTCATCAGGAGAATGGTGAGAGAGACCTCGCTTTCTCCCGATGATTTTATATATCCGCTTTTTGTCACTTACGGCAAAAACACCCGCAGAGAGATAAAATCAATGCCGGGATGTTTTCAGGAATCAGTTGACAAGATTGTAAAACATGCAAAAGAGGTCTATTCCCTCGGCATTCCTGCGGTAATACTTTTCGGGATTCCTGAACACAAAGACGAAACAGGGTCAGGCGCTTATGACCCTCATGGAGTCGTGCAGAAGGCAATAAAGGCAATAAAAAATAAGGTTCCGGGACTTTATGTCATAACCGATATCTGCATGTGTGAATACACAAGCCACGGCCACTGCGGGATAATTGAAAAAGGCGCTGTAAAAAATGATGCAACTCTTGAGCTTCTTGCCAAAGAGGCGGTTTCTCATGCAAGGGCAGGAGCAGACATGGCAGCTCCGTCTGACATGATGGACGGAAGGATAAAGGCGATAAGAATTGCGCTTGATTCCGAGGGGTTCTCAGAGATACCAATCATGAGTTATGCTGCAAAATATGCATCAGCATTTTACGGGCCTTTCAGGGAAGCTGCTGAGTCCACCCCTAAATTCGGCGACAGGCGCTCGTATCAGATGGACCCGGCGAACAGAAGAGAGGCTTTAAAAGAGGTCGCTCTTGATATTGAAGAAGGCGCTGATATTGTGATGGTAAAGCCTGCGATGACATATCTTGATATTATTTCTGATATAAGAAATGCGGTCAATGTACCTGTTGCAGCATACAATGTAAGCGGTGAATATTCTATGGTAAAGGCAGCAGCAAAACTCGGATGGATTGATGAAAAGAGGGTGATGATGGAAGTCCTCACCTCAATAAAACGGGCCGGCGCTGATTTAATTCTCACCTACTTCGCCAAAGAAGCAGCAAAGATACTGAATAAGTAAAATTCTTCTCGTTGGGCAAGCCTATTCACACATTCACCGATTTACCCGCCTTTAGACTATTGAATTTTTTGCTCTCTTTTGCTTATCATACCGGCAGGTTTTGGGAGATAGATTTAAGATAAAAATTTATGGATAAGAATTATATACAAAGACTGAGAAGATTTGCTCTAACTATCGGCTTGATTTTGCTCACGTATTCTATAGCAAGTGTTGAATTAAATACTCAAAAAGAAATTAGCCCTCTGGGATTGCCTTTAAACATAAAAAATCCTAACCTTATCGGTATTGCTCTTGTTTTAGCGTCACTTTACGCTTCCTTGAGGTATTTATATTATGCAGTGTTAATAGGTCCAGCACCTCATACTACTCGGAATAGAATGAGAAAAGACATAGTACCTGATGGGACTAAATTTATAAACAAACTTTCTGATACCAAATATTTTTTCGATTTTAAGCTGAAATTAGATGCCGCAATTTATAAATCATTTCCAAGGATTGGAAATTATGAAGCGGAGTTAGTTGATTTTAGTACAAGTCCGGCAAAAGGCCCTGTCGTAGAAATGAAAGTCCCCACAGTGGTAGGTCTCTTTTGTATTTTTGAGGATATAGACCATTATTCTCCAATATTGGTTAATGTTATGGCACTCTCTATTTTTGCGGTAAAGAATATAAAATAATTTACTATTGTCCACTTCTTGAGAAATACAGGGGAGAAAGCGAGGGACGCTAAACCTGTCTAAAAACTCCTAATATCATCAGTCTGAACTTGTTTCTCAGCCTGAGGCGGAGGCGACTCACTTCATGAAAGTTCAAAAGCCCAGCGTGAGGAATTTGACAATCGTATATATGTGATATACAATATATACAAACCATATCCGGAGGTAAGGACATGACGACACAGATGATTATAAGGATAGATGACGAGGTCAAGAACAGGCTCAACAGGCTTGCCAGAGGCGAGGGCAAGACTACGAGCGAGATGGTGAGAGGGCTTATAGAAGAACACATTAAAGAACGTGATATCGGCGCATACATTGATGACCTGTGGGGTAGAATCGGCAGAAAATTGAAGTCAAAAGGCGTAACGCCTGCAGCGATTGACAAGGCTATTAAAGCGGCGCGCAAAAAATAAGGATGAAGGTCGTCATTGATACGAATATCTTTGTCTCATCCTTTTTCGGCGGAAACCCGAAGAAGATTATAGACCTGTGGAAAAATGAAAAAATAACCCTCTGCCTGTCCCATGCTGTCCTTGATGAATATATTGACATCCTTGGCAGAATCGGCATGAAGGACGAAGCTGAACTTGAAGAACTGTTATCTCTTTTCGCCAAGGGCTTCAACATCCTGTTTACCACAAAAACACCAAAGATAAAGATTGTCAAAAATGATCCCGATGATGATAAGTTTATTGAATGTGCTGCGGCATTAAAGGCAGATGCTGTCATAACAGGCGATGGAGAAGTCCTTGCCATACAGGAATATATGGGTATCAGAATATTGCCGCCTCAGGAATTTTTAGAGAGCTATCGGACTAAATAGGACAGCGGCGCAATTATTTCTTAACCACTGTCTTCAGCGTTCTTATCCTTGCAATCTCTTCCTGATACCCGTAGATATGAGCGCCTGCGCTGTACGCATACATGGGCCCGTTCTTTAGATTTGTTTCTCCGGCAACATAGTTTTTCAGAAGCTCTATGCCGCCGAGATTCGTAGGAAAACCTGCCCACAGATCCCATGAACGGAAGTAACAGCTTACAGTAAGAACAAGTTCATCATTAATCGCCACCGCCTTGAAATCCAGAAGCCTCAGGCACGGAGGATCAAGGTTCCCGTCATTGCCGTAGCAGACGTCATGGTCATCAGGAGAGCCTATCTCAATAACAGCCTGATTTGTAAGTGGTGTCGTCTTAAGCATTTCAATTACCCTTTCAAGCTGCGTCCCTCCCTTTGGCATCGGGTGATGAATCCTGCTTGAATACTTATAGGTCTCATTTTCTGAAAGCTCAGGGTCCATAAGATAATTTGCAAAATAATCTTCTATATATTCCATTGTCGTAGGCGATGGGATATTCAACGCAGGCGGAATCACAGGAATCATATCCTCGCCGGGGTGTTCAATGAACACTGCCATGCCGGGATACTGAAGGCGGTATTGCTCGTTTTCAAATGAGCCTTTCTGGATTTTCTGAGTATAGGAATAGTCAAAAATATTATATATCAGCTGAAACCATGCATCTGATATTGTCTTGGCATGCAAACAAAAAGGAAGCATAATATCCTTCACCTCGTATGGAAATGTATGGGAATTATTATACCAATCTTGGCTGACTTTTTAAAAATAAAAAGCGCTGCATAAAAGCAGCGCTTTGATTTTCAATGGCGTCCCCAACGGGATTCGAACCCGTGTTACCGCCTTGAAAGGGCGATGTCC
>CAZHHV010000168.1:2041-3891 GCA_964532335.1 uncultured Nitrospiraceae bacterium | reverse complement strand
TCTTATGTGAGGCAACGATACGCCTTCATATAGATTTTTGATGAGGCAATTCGTGTTCTTGACTCCGATAATGCTTAAAGTTTAAACTATTTGCTCACTTAAACTTAAGGAGGTTTTTCATGTTAAAACGTTACCTGTTAGCGCCGGGACCTACCCCTGTGCCTTCAGAGGCATTGCTTGCCATGGCAATGCCGATTATACATCACCGTTCGCCTGACTTCCTCCCTGTGCTTGATGCTGCAAAAAATGGACTGAAGTGGCTTTACCAGACAAAAAACGATGTGCTTATCCTCTGCTCCACAGGAACCGGAGGCATGGTAGGCGCTGTTAATAATTTTTTCAGCCCCGGAGATAAGGTTCTTACTGTAAACGGCGGTAAATTCGGCGAGAGATGGACAAAGATATGCAAGGCATACGGGCTCCAGGCAGAAGAGATTATCGTTGAATGGGGATATGCTGTAAAACCTGAGACTATTGAAGCAAAATTAAAGAATGACCCGTCTATCAAAGGGGTATTTGTACAGGCATCTGAAACATCAACAGGTGTTTATCATGATATAGAGGCGCTTGCCAAAGTCGTAAAAAAATATGAAAACACAATCCTTATTGTTGACGCCATATCAGCGGTTGTGGCCCATGACCTCAGGATGGACGAATGGGGGATAGATGTAATGATTGGCGGCTCGCAAAAGGGCGTTATGCTTCCGCCGGGGCTTGCATTCGTAGGCATAAGTGAAAAGGCATGGAAGTTCTCGGAAAAGTCAAAATGTCCGAGATTCTATTTCAATTTTAAGAAGGAGCGGGAAAATCTCGCAAAGAACCAGACAAACTTTACATCCCCTGTGACCCTGATTATAGGATTAAACGAAAGCATTAAACTGCTCCGGAAAGAAGGGCTTGAGAATGTATTCAAGAGGCATGAAAGGCTTGCGAATGCGACAAGGGCAGGTGTTAAGGCTCTGGGGCTTGAACTTTATTCAAAGGAATCTCCGAGCAATTCGGTGACTGCGGTATGCGCTCCCGCAGACATTGACGGACAGGCGATTTATAAAAACCTAAGGGAGAAATACGGGATAACAGCAGCAGGCGGACAGGACCACGTCAAGGGAAAGATATTCAGGATTGCGCATCTCGGCTATACCGACACCTTTGATGTCATTATTGCGATTGCAGGCTTAGAAATGGTGTTAAAGGGGATGGGGCATCCCGTAAAACTCGGAACAGGCGTTGCCGCGGCAGAAGAACTGCTGATGAAATAAAAGGCGGTTTACTTTATATCTTCGGCATGCATATGTGATGGGAGGCTGTTCCTGTTTTTCGGCAATATTAAACTACCACTGTAAAAGTATAAATGTTAGTGTAATATATTTTGTTCTTCACATCTGTTATGCGGGGCTATCCGCTCCATTTCATTGCGACTTCAGCCCCTATTCTGACAGACCCGTGAATCTTGCCTTAATCCAAACACAGCCTCCCCTGAAATGTAACGTCAACTGTATTTCCGGCTTTTACCCCGTTAGAGAAAGCCACCGTCAGCATGACGTTAGAGAGCAAAGTTCTCTAACGGGGTTTACTTCCCTGTAATCTCCTCAACCTCTTCCTTCCCTTTTTTCATCTCTGCAACCTGCTCTTTGTCTTCACGCAAAAGCAATTCCTGAAATTCTCCCACATGGGTTTTTTCTTCCCGTGCAATATCAAGAAAAACCTTTTTGATGTCAGCCCTGTCTGTCATTGCGGCAAGTTGTTCGTAAAGGCTGATTGCGTCCAACTCTGCTATCATTCCCACGCGCAGTATCTCCTTAACCATATCGCTCTTTTTAACCTACCCGAGATCTATCGGTATGTTTGAC
>CAZHHV010000168.1:0-2031 GCA_964532335.1 uncultured Nitrospiraceae bacterium | reverse complement strand
AGCTATTTATATTTTACCCTATTATTCTTATAATAAGAAGTAATATGAAATTCAATCCGACTTTCAGGACAGCCATTAAGGCAGGAGATGCATTGATAGCCCTTGGTGAAATATCAAAACTGAGGACGCTTGAGAATATGGCAATGGCTAAGGGATGGCATTCATAGAATGCGCAAAGGCAGAAATATTATAGACTCACTCGTTAAGTGCGTTGAAGAAGCAAAAGGCTTTATTCTCGCTGCTGTTCTCATAGTTGCGGTACTTGGCGCGGTTGTCGGACATAAATATTACCGCTACACACAAGACGACCCTCAGTACTGCGCTTCATGCCACCTTATGAAAGAGGCATTTTTGGAATGGCAGAAAGGGAAACATCGCGATATCGTCTGCCAGACATGTCATCACCTAAGCATTCTTGAACAGAATCAACTGCTTGTTACTTATGTGGTAAAAAGCGACGGCAAACAGTTCTCCCAGACACACGGCAGGGAAAAACCCTGGCAGGAGTGCAGGAAATGCCATATGAACGAGGTGTCTCAGGGCTCTGTAACACTGAAGAAATCTTACGGCCATGCAAGGCATGTGTTTATGCAGGGGACTGAATGTAAGATATGTCATAAAGGCACTGTGCATGACTTCCATCCAAACGAAAATGCCTGCCGGGATTGCCACAAAGACAAAGGGGTTCACGGCATAGGCATGGAGGCATTCTCATGCCTGAAATGCCACTCTTTCTCAGAAAAGACACCCTCTATGATTCCGAAGAACAGATGCGTCAAATGTCATACCGGGGTTTCTGTGAAGGGACCTATGTCTAACCTGCTCTGCCACCAGTGTCATAAACCTCACGGAAAGATAAAACCCGCTTCTGAATCATGCCTTGGTGAATGTCACAGCAATGAAGCGTCTGTTGGGCAGCATGGACTTCACATGAAGAGAGGTTTAAAATGCCTTGACTGCCACAAACCTCATTCATGGGTTGTAGGCAGAAACAGGGCATCCTTGCTTTGTGGTAAGTGCCACGCCCCTAAAGACCCAAAACACTTTATCTACTAAACAATTTTGCAGAAATGCAAAAAATTCACTTTACTTTTGCAGATATGCAAGCGCTCTATCCTTCAAAACCTTTAAAAATCAATATGTTATTGTCTGGCACGGAAGATGCGTTTATAAGGGCAAGAACAACGAAAGGAGGAAACAAAGATGAAAACAGGAGAAATGGCAAAAAGGGGGTTATACATCGGAGCCGGGGCAGGGCTTGTGCTCTTTGCACTAATCGGATTGCTTCCAGGTTCATTTATCGGTGGAGTGATTGGACTTAACATAGCAGGCAGCATATTCGGGACACCTGTAAGTTCAGCAGTGCTGCCAAGAATAATAGTCGGAGCATCCATGGTGTTAGGAATTCTTGTAGCTGGTTTAGTATTTGTAACAGGCGCTTCACTTCTGGGATGGCTTGCCGGACATGCAATAGATGCAATTAAAGAAGCAAAGGCGGCTCCTATAAAAGCGAGAGTAAAGAAATAAGGTGAGAGTTGAGAATTAAAAGTTAAAAACTAAATAAAGGAGGATACTAAGATGAAAGCAAGAAAAGAAATGGTAAGGATGGGGACAAAGATAGGCGCAACATTAGGGGGCATAGCCTTCTTAATCTTCGGGGTGCTTCCAGGCTTTTATTTTGGAAGCTATGGTTCATTGATAGTGCTGAAACATCTGGTGGGAGGTCCTGTTGAGCCTACAGTATTGGTGAGGATGTTTATGGCAGTCGGGATTCTTCTTGGTATAGTGTGCATAGCATCAGTGAGTATAGTGATAGGTTCAATAATAGGGACAGCCCTCGGTTATCTTGTAGAGCTTGTCACAGCGCCCGCTGAGACAAGAGAGCCGGCAGAGGCTACAACCAAGGCAGAGTAAAGCTGTTAGAACAGAGCAAAAAAGAGAGGAAACATTCCTCTCTTTTTTTTGTTGTATTGCAGTATTAAATGTGCTATTTTTAATTAACTCGGAAAATGCATTAGCAAGGACATGGAT
>CAZHHV010000167.1:0-3936 GCA_964532335.1 uncultured Nitrospiraceae bacterium | reverse complement strand
GCTGTTGTTGTATGCCTGTCAAGGCAGTTATATGAGGCATTGAGTTTACCCCCAAGAAACCACTTTATATCGGGCTTTTCAAAATTCCACTCAAGAACTTTATCCCATTTCTTAAACCACGAGATATGCTTCTCTGCCATCTCTGCCCAGAAGCCTTCGGGGTCTTCTATGGATTTTTTGTAAAGCTCTTCATACTCTGTAAAGCTCTTAATATGGGCATTCTTGCTGAATTCCTTTGACGGCGGGAAAGTCCTTTTTTCGCTTAACAGCACTTCAATGTCTTTTGTCTTTGCCATAGAGCCCTCCTTAAGATTCAATAAGTTCTTTCTCAACTTCTTGATATATTTTATCTATTTCATTTTGAACTTCAATTGTCTTGCGCAGGGCGCTTACAATTTTACAATAATGTTTTATATCTTCAACTGACAATATTCTGTCTTTCCTGTCCTTCAGCCACTTGCCGCAGACTTGATAACCGCCAATTTGATATTCCCAGACTTCCTGAGGTATTCCTTCAAAATACTGATTGGTATTTATATATAGTCGTCCTTTGTCATATTTTAATTTTTCAACCTTATCGTTTCCCTTGCCCTGAAATTTGGCAACGGGCGCGTCAAGGTCTGAAGATTTAAGGAGATGAAGGTTAACAAGTTTTTCTCCAAGGTCGCCTATCTTTTTAAATAGCTTGTAATCGCTTGTGAAGGGCACCCTCGGAAAATCTATCTTCAAAAACTCAGCATATTTTGTCCTATAGGTGTTTGAGTAGAGAACCGCGTAAATGTAATAAAAGATTTCCTCCGGAGATGGCAACTTTTTGAATGCCTTTGATAATTTATCCATCAATTCGGGAGACAGATTCGGTCTTTTCATCCCATACTCTGCCTCCGGTTCAAAAAGCATCATGACACTGCTTAAGGAACGTTTTTTAGGGTTTTCTTTTTGCCGGTAAAGATAAAGAGGAAAAACATAACCGGTCTCTTTTGTTTTGATCGAAATAAAACACATATCAGTCACATTACTCGTCACAAACGCATGCAAGAAATTCAATGTTGATAATTGTCTTGTTACGCATACCCCTAAGTTTTCTTCAAATAAATTTTGCATTAAATCCAATCTGTCGCAACCTCTATCTATTAAAGCTTGCAGATAACAAATTTGTCTAATATCAAAAGGGCGGTACGCATATTGACGGATATATTCTTTCCAATCTATTTTTTTAACATTTTCTCTTGCATTTTTTATTTCCCAATCTCTCGTATCTTTCAAATCTAAGCCTTGTTTTACTAAGTCATCCGGTAAATTACTGGTAAAAGTTCGCATCCTCTGTTTGACTTCTTCTGGGGTAAAACCAATTAAGAAATGGTCACGATGGGTTTTCACACCACTTGAAGACCGGATAAAAATATCTTGGATTGACCAAAATTTATTATATTTAACCTGCTCTGAAAAATCTTTCTGCACAAAAAAGTAATATGGTTCTACAGGCTGAAGCTCAAGCCATTTTGTTGAATCAGTGTCGTATTTCTTAAGATATGCATATTTTTTCTCTTGAATGTCATAAACATCACGATAAAAGACTTTCCCCAATCCTTTTTGTTTTTTATCCTTGACGAATATTCCGATTGATACGCCCTGCTGGATGTCAAAGACATTTTCGTCTTTACTTCCGTCTGGGCATTTTTCACCGATGCGGCTGTTTCCATGAAGATTGAGAATATAAATCTCATTAAAGCTTTCAAGAAGACTCTTCCTCATCCCGCGATGAATTAAACCTGAAAGATAGGAGTTGTTTGTAATCATTCCAATAACTCCCTTGCCTGCACTGTCTATTTTCCAATGTGCAAACCGAATGAACTTTATGTAATCATCAGACAACGGCTGAATATTTTTTTCGTCACGCACATTTTCTTTATATATGCCCATTTCCTTTTCTATGAACTCTGATTTATTAGCAGAGCTAACGGAATACGGCGGATTGCCGAGTATAACCAGAATTGGCTGCTCTTTTTTAACCTTTCCAGCCATATGCGATTCTTCAGAAAGCGATGCCATGCCCGGAAGTTCTGTCTGTGCAAGCTCTTCCATTTCCAAAGTATTAGTGAGGTAAAGTTTAAATCTGTCGTCTGGCTGAAGTTTATAGCCGAGTTCTTCCAACAGGAACGACATTTTCAGATGACCGACTGCATAAGGAGCCATCATTAGTTCAAAGGCATAGAAGTTTTTGAGAATGTGTTCTTTGATAAAGCCTGCTTTTTTACCCTCGCCGTATTTTGATGTGAATTCCTCTGCTGCAAGTTTTGCGGCTTCTGCCAAAAATGTAAGCGTTCCTGCCGCAGGGTCAAGGACTGTTACGGACTGGCTCGCAAAACCATCCCTCTTATCAAAATATTCTTTCAGGATATGATGCAAAGAGCGGACAATGTATGAGACTACAGGCTCCGGCGTGTAATATACGCCCCTTTTCTCTCGCATTTTCGGGTCATATTCAGCAAGAAAGGTTTCATAAAAATGGACGACAGGGTCTTTGCCCTTATGTTGATTAAAGTATTCATCAAGCAGCTTATAAACATCGGTCGTCGCCAGAACATCCGAGATGTCATCAATAATCCATTCCATAGGTTTAGGAAGGTCGCCCAGCGAAATAAATCTGAAGACGTCCCTTAAAATGCCGATTGTCTTTGGAATTTTGTCATAAGCAAGTTTTCTGTTAAAGCTGTTTTCAGAGCGTGTCCTTGCGGCAAATAAGCCGTATGTTATTGTCTGCGAATAAAGGTCGGCAAAGTCTTCTTTTGAAAGCCCGCTTATGAGGTGTTCTTTAAAGGCTTTATAAAAGCCGAGGATATTTCCTTTCCCTCTCTTTTCTTCCTCTTCAAGCTCCTGAGCGATTACCTCATCTTTCAAGAACCGCGTCCGTTTTGCAAGCTCAACGGCAAGGTTTTTGGCGTCATAGACTTTCGGCAAAGAGAATGAGAAGAATTTTTCCAAGAGTTTAAGAAATTCAGTTTCTTTTTCAACAGGAGGTACAGTCTTAAGTTTGTGAATAACGTATGGCCTGCCTGTAAGAACCTTGTCAATTAAAACGCCGTTGCGGTAAAGCCTGAATTCAAAGAAATTGGTTAATAATAAATTCGGGAAGATATGTAAATACCGTTTTAACTGGCCTGATGTTTCAATCTGGTCTAAATACTCAGTGGTCGGCGCTTTGGCTTCGATGTAGCCGATAATCTGCTGCTTTCCATCCCATAGCCTGAAGTCAGGATTTCCCGCATCAGTCTTTTTAGGCAGAGTGGTAATGTGGACTTCTTTTTTATTGATAGACGCAGCGTAGTTTTTAAGGAGTTCTTCGAGCGAGGAATAATAACTTTCCTCTCTTGCGTCCCCTCTTTTTGCGACTTCAAAAATCCGCTTAAAATATGTTTTTAGCATAAGATAAACTTACCGTTCGAAAACATATGCAATCATTTTATATGTATTGCTGCGGTATGGTCAATAAGAAGTTAAAGGCAAAAAAATCGATGTGTCTGACGGCTGAAAGCTGACAGCTTCTAATACCACATAGTCGCCTCAAAATCAGGCGTGGGGACTGTCACACTTATATTCCCTCTCCAAGGACAGCGCTCTATCTCTTCATCATCTCTGTAAACGGCGAGAAAGAGATTAAGTTCATCCTTCTCTTTTGCATTTATGTCTTTGAATGGTATGGCTATTTCCAGTATATCCTGCATTGCTGCTTCACTTATGTCTTTTATCTTTTCCCATACTCCATTTTTCTTTTCAAAAAGTTCGGCATGAACAAATCCATCTCTGGATGCTGCATTGACTTTGAAAGGAAATGGCTTTGCAATATTTATGGAGAATGTTGTATCAGGCGGAAAGTCATTAAATGATGTCTTCGGGTCTATCCTCAAGAACAATGTGTTCTGGTTAAACCCGTAA
>CAZHHV010000166.1:0-3974 GCA_964532335.1 uncultured Nitrospiraceae bacterium | reverse complement strand
CTAAACTTTAACTCTTTATCTTTTGTTTTTCGCAACTATCATGTCGCTGTCCTTTGACTACCAGTTCCTTCCAGTAATACCCTGCTGTGAAGCCTCCGATTGTGCCTGCGAGGAGAAAGACAAAAAGAAGCAAGTCGCCCTGATCTGTATTAATGAACGGCTCCCTTGCCTCTCTGCCATGCTCCTTTGCGTATTTCTCCACAACGGTCTCGTCAACCCCCTGCCATTTGTCAGAGGCAGTGACAGTGTCAGTGAATAGTGAATAGTGAATAGTGAAAAGCGCAAAGAATATCAATGCCCAAGCTGCACGTTTTCCCTGTTTGTCATTCCGGCTTGTCCGGAATCCCTCCCCGTCTTCAAAAGGATTGCCGACAAGCGGCAATGACGGGTTTGTGTATTTTTTTTTGTAGTTATTAAGTTTTCTCATACCGTCACCTCCGCTGCCTTGATTACCCGCATCTTTACCAGAAGGTCAGGCCTTTTCTTATAAAGCAGGGTAACCATTCCTGCCGTCATTGCGCCTTCGAGGATTCCCAGCGGAAGCTGAGTCGGGATGAAGGCGATGAGTATCTTCCAGAAAAGGGGCATGAACGCCGAATCGCCTTTTATTCCTGATGCAAGTTCGACGGATGTTGCGAGATATGTTGCCCAATCCGCAAGTAATCCTGCCATGAATCCTGAAACTGCCATGTTTACTTTTATCGAGCGCAATGCCTTAAATGTCAAGAAACCCGCAAATGAGCCTATCACACCCATGGATACTATATCAGCGCCCCATGTGCTCAGACCGCCGTGCGCAAGGAAAAGGGCTTGAATAAGAAGCGCAACAGCAGTAACCAGAATGCTTATTGCCGGGCCGACGAGTATTCCTGATATGCCTGTCCCGCATGGGTGAGAACATGTGCCTGCTGTAGGCACGGGTATGGGCATACATGAGATGATAAAGACGACAGCTGCCATGAGTCCAACAAGTGGTTTAAACGACAGGTCAACAGCAGAAAGTTTTTTTAACCTGTATAAGCCATACGCGACAAAGGGTAATGCAACCGCAAACCATAAGGCTGCCCAGTTAAAGGGCAGTATTCCCTCGGATATGTGCATGGCATGAGCATCAGAAGCAGTGAATAGTGAATAGTGAACAGTGAACAGTGAAAGAATAAAAACTTTTAATTTTGAATTTTGAATTTTCATTTTTATCTCCTAAAACCTGAAAGTTATCCCTGCAAGCAGGGTTAAATCCGTCTCCGGCTTGTTAAGCCCACCCTTTACACCAGCATCAATGGCAATGCTTTCAGATATCGAATAGATCAGCCCGCCGAGTATAAATGCAGGGTGTGTATTGGATGTCTTATCGGGATTTCTCTCTATCCCGATATTTCCAACAACCTTTAGATCCTTCATAACCTCCACTTCAGCGGCAAGAGATGTATGCCATATGTCATTTCTGTTTGCATCTTTGTCTGCCTGCAGTTTGTATTCGTTGCGCGTATAACCTAAATCCAAGTGAAATGCCCACGGCTTTATCTCCTTTGTGGTTATAAACACCGCACCATATGACAGCTTTCCGTTGCCCAGACCTTTATCTTCATCGCCATCGGGAAGCGTAATGCAAGGCTTGATGGCGAAGCTAAGCCGATCCTTTTCATAGAACCTCCACTTGATCTCCAGGGACATATCGGATATGCCGTCTCCCTGCTCGGTCGGCTCGGTTGTAACAATACCATCTATCTTTGTCTTTTTCCATTGATACGGAAGACCAAGAACAATATCCATACTATCGGTTATGCCGTAAGACAGAATGGTTGCCAGTTCGCCCCCCGTCTCCTTTTTTATTTCCCACTTGTCTTCATCAGTGTTATACTGCCGCTCTTTTTCATAGGTGAATTCGCTGTTCACCTCGAGCTGGAACTTCCCTTTCCCCTGTATGCCTGTGTCGTCGGTAATTAGCGGATGGGCAGCAAAGGCCAATCCGGACCACAGCAGCACGAGCACTATTGCAAGAATCCTTTTAAACATAGCTTTCTCCTTTCATCGAGGTTTTTGGAATGAGAGGTCTCCTGGCTTAGGGCTGCCTACTTGCTAACCTTCCCATCCCGATTTATCGGGACAGTGGCTTAATAGCTTTCGTTCCCATCACAGTTGCGGAACAGCAGGGGGATTTCACCCCTTTCCGCTTCATCATTCCATGTTTTTACGATTTGTTCTCTCTTGTTCTAAAACAGCGCTTATCTCATATATCACCTCCTTCCGCCATTTTTGCGTTTAAAAATTTTGGAGAGGGGTAGTGGGAATCGAACCCACACAGGAAGTTTTGGCCTCCTATCTCTGGTTTTGCAGACCAAGCAGGACACCAGTCCCTTACCCCTCAATCTTTGTTCAACACGCCATTTTTAATAGTGCATTAACTATTGCTGCAGCTACAGGGCTGCCTCCCTTTCTGCTCAAATTGGTAATAAATGGGAAATTTTGCGCTGAGAGCAATGCCTTTGATTCAAGCGCCTTAACAAAGCCGACGGGAACACCGATAACAAGAGGCACCCCCCCTGTGTTCCCCCCCTTATTAAGGGGGGGAGTAGGGGGGGTAAATATCTCAATCGCCTTCAATAATGCGGTTGGCGCATTCCCGATAGCGATAATACCGATGTTGTTATTTTCTTTTAATGCTGACTCAATCCCCATCGCTGCTTTTGTTTTTACTTCTGACTGCTGATGGCTGAAAGCTGATTGCTGTATGTTGCATATCACCTCTCCTCCCCATTTTTTTAGCAGTTTTTTATTTATTCCTGTCTTCACCATTTCAACGTCAGTAAGAATGTTTTTGCCTGCCCTTATCGCATTTATTCCTGTGTTTATGGCATCAGGATGGAAAATAAGAATCCTCTTAAATTCAAAGTCAGCAGTAGTATGTATCACACGCTTTATAATTGGCACTTGTTCCTGAGGAACATCGCTTAAATCAATCTCCTCTGAGATTATCTCAAAGCTCTTTTTTTCTATGTCTGCGGGCAGAAGAGCTCCGGCTGTTTTAATCCTTTCAGCTATTACCTGAACCAGTTTTTCGTGGATGCCAAGGGGTTCGGTATAGACAAATTCCACTTCTGGATACATGGCTTTTGCATCTTCTATCATTTCAGGGATGTCTTTTGTCACATGCATGCCTGAACTGAGGAAAAAGGGGTGAACAATTACCCTTCCTGCTCCACCATGGACACTCTCTTTAATGGTATCCATCAAATCAGGTTCTGCGAATTGAAGATATGCAACCTTTACACAACCCTTGCTGCAACCAGGATGGATTGCCTGATGTAGTAGCCTTCCAACCATCTCAACATTATTTGCATCCTTCTTTGGGCTGCCGTGTCCTATCAGAATTATGTTTTCCATTACTGTTCCTTTATGTGATTTAGGAAATTCCATGCAATTTCAGAGTTGCTTCCAAAGTGTATGTGAATATAACTGGCAAGAGTATTTTTGAATGTATATCCTTCATCCTGCATATCCTTTCCCTTATTATCTTTTATTCTAAACCGTGAACCGTGAACCGTGAACCGTGAACTGTCTTTTATCTCCGAATAATGAAACTCATGCCCCCGCAGCTTATCTCCTTTTCTGCCGATGATACAGTCGTCTTTCAGGGTGATATCCCTGTAACCGAGATGCAGCCGTAATCCCCCCGCACCCCCCTTTATCAAAGGGGGGCAAAGGGGGATTTGTGTTTCAAAAGGCAAGACCCCGGCCATCGCATAGTATTCCCCCTTATTAAAGGGGGTAGGGGGGTTGTAATAAATCCCCTTTGACAGATACATTAGCCCTCCGCATTCAGCATAAACAGGTCTTCCTGCATTTGCCCAGTCCTTTATGGAATCAAGCATTGCCGTATTTTTTGATAATTCCTTTGCATAAAGCTCGGGATAGCCGCCTCCGATATACACTGCATCAACACCATCAGGGATTTCAGAATCTGAAAGAGGGCT
>CAZHHV010000165.1:0-3980 GCA_964532335.1 uncultured Nitrospiraceae bacterium | reverse complement strand
TTCCATGAGGCAACGTATATCATTTCGAATAGATTCTTATGTGAGGCAATATGGGCAAATAGAGATCATCTGCCGGATTTACTAAGGAGGCCATAAGTAAGAACACATTCACTGTCATTCCCGCTTGTCGGGAATCCTTCTCTGAAGTCTGAAGAGGGATTGCGGACAAGCCGCAATGACAATCTACGTGGATTTACTAATGACCGTATTAGTAATGCTTGTGTCTATTTCCCCTAAATGCCACAATATGCAGGATTTGCTCTAAAAATGAACGATTGTTCTATAACTTGCAGTGGATTGCTGTGTAATCAGATTGCTCCGTATACATTAGTCTTATGTTTTGTTCATAAATAGGATTGCACCGAGTTGCTTTGGATATAACTTTGTATAAATAGAGCGGTTAATCGTTGACTTAAGGGAGATCTATCGAATCAGAATTATATTCTTATAATCATAAAAAATATCCTTTTGTATAAAAAGTTAATTTTTTTGTTGACAAATATGTTTTGTTGTGATATAACTTAATGCAAGATGGTTAAACAGCAGTCAGTAATAGGGAAGCAGCACACAGGCGAGACCTCGTTGAAGATGTTGTTTTCCTCGGCAATAAGGGCTGATGTGCTTGCCCTTCTACTTAATAACCCTGATGAAAAGTTCTATGTCAGGGAAATAGCCAACCTTATAAGAAAGAACCCTTCAGGGGTAAAGCGAGAGCTTGATAACCTTGAGAAGATGGGGATTTTGTTCAGCCATAGGGTTGCGAACCTTAAGTACTTTCAGGCAAATAAGATGTCTCCGCTGTTTTCAGAGCTTAAGAACCTTATTGATAAATCCCTTGGCCTGCCGGGCGCGCTTAAGACAATAGTGAGGCTGGCCGGCGCAAAGGCAGCTTTTCTATATGGCCCTTATGCGGATGGTGAGGATGTCAGCAGCGTTGACCTTTTTATAATAGGAGCATCTTCCAATAATATAGGCGCAGGGTTAAAAGAACTTGAAGAAAAGTTTAGCAAGAAGATTAACTATACCGCAATTGACGAGTCTGAGTATAAAAACAGGAAAGAAAAGGGTGATGCTGATCTGGAAAAACTGCTATCAGGCAAAAGGATTACCTTGATAGGCAGGATGTAAATTTAAGCTTTCCCCTGTGGGTCTAATGACTCGTAGAGGGACGGAGAGGGGGTGAACTATAATGGCAGCTAAGAAGAAAGCAGCAAAGAAGAAAAAGAAATAGGTTAATGTTTCAGAGTATTTTGGGCTGGGGAGTGCAATCTCCAGCCCTCTTTTTTATTTTTTAAACTTAGAAAACAAACGATGTACCTATATAAGATACTGATTCCAGATAAAAAATCAAGTAGTTTTTTGTAAGTCCTTGAAATATCAGCGTTTTTTATGAATATGCCAATGCCTGTGCCTGTACAAATTCGGTATCAGACACGATTTCCCAACAATCCACAGCAGAAAGCAGGCTCTTTACGAATTTTATGTTCGTAGAATGCCCTGTCCTGTTCGCTACGAGATGCCCGTAAATAGGGAATCCTATCAGGGAGATATCACCAATAAAATCAAGTATCTTATGCCTTACGAATTCATCCTTGAATCTCAGGCCTGATTTATTGAGTACACCATCCTCGCCAAGGATGACAGCATTGTCAAGAGACCCGCCTTTTGCAAGTCCGTTTGCCCTAAGATACTCTACATCCTTCACAAATCCGAAGGTCCTTGCCGGAGCCACTTCTCTTGCAAATGTTTCTTCGTTCAGGTCAATACTTAATTTTTGCTCGCCTAAGAGATGGTGGTTGAATTGTATCCTGCATGTCAGTTTTCTGCCGTCGTACGGGAAAGCGGCAATTTCCGAATGGCCGTCATCAAAAAATACGGGTTTTGTAATGCGCAGGTACGGCCTTTTCTTGCCTTGTTTTGCAATCCCGCCTCTCAGGATTATGTCAATCAGTTCGGTAGAGCTTCCATCAAGTATCGGTATCTCAGAGCCGTCAACCTCAATGATAAGGTTATCTATTCCTAATCCTGATGCCGCAGCGAGGATATGCTCGACGGTTTTTATCCTTGTGCCGTTATAGCCCAGACTTGTTGCAAAGGCGGTATCAACTACAGAGCCTACGTCAGCCCTGATCATGAGATTCTTGTCGTTCCGGTAGAAAACAATTCCTGTGTCTCTTGGTGATGGCTTTAGTTTGACAGTGACGTGTGAGCCTGTATGAAGCCCGATGCCCGCAAAACTTACTTCCTGCTTTATAGTTCTTTGTAAGCGCATGTCATTTAGATAAGCAAATAAGATGCCAGAAAAAATATCTTTGAAGTCAAGGGGTTATGTGATATTTATGTTGTTTATATTCATCAGATGTGTGGTTATCAACACACATTGCAACTATAATTTTATGCCTCACCGCCAACTACCATTTCAGGGATTCTTATTGTCGGCATTGCATCTGAGACCGGGGATCCCTGATTGTCCTTGCCGCAGGTCCCTATTGAAAAGCCGAGATCAGAAGCAACCATGTCAATAGATTTCAGGATTTCAGGGCCGCTGCCTGTAAGAGTTGCGCCTCTTACAGGTTCTCCGACAACTCCATTTTTAATTAGATAGCCTTCCTGAACATCAAAAACAAAGTCGCCGTTCACAGTGTTAACCTGGCCTCCGCCCATCTTTTTGATAAAGATGCCGTTTGTAACTGATTTCAGGACATCTTCAGGCCTGGATTCACCGGGAGCGATAAAAGTGTTTGTCATTCGCGGAATCGGCCTGTTACGGTATGACTCTCTACGTCCGTTTCCGGTTGAGCTTGTCTGGTCCTGCATAGCTGTAAACCTGTCGTACATATACCCGATAAGAACCCCATTTTTTACAAGCACTGTTCTTTGTGACGGTGTGCCTTCGTCGTCAAAGCGGAAGGATCCTCTTTTGTTTGGAAGTGTTGCATCGTCAATAACAGTCACTAAAGAAGATGCGACTATCTCACCGATTTTTTGGGAATATACCGAGAGTCCCTGCTGTGCAAGGTCAGCCTCAAGCCCATGCCCTATTGCTTCGTGTATCATGGTGCCGCCGGCCTCGGATGATATGACGACAGGCATCCTTCCGCCCGGCGCCCTTCTAGCATTAAGCATCATGAGCGAACGCTCCGCAGCTTTTAACGCTATATCTTCCGGTTTTACGCTCTCAAAAAGCTCAAAGCCGATAGAGCCTCCTGCCTGTTCATATCCTGTCTGGATTGTGCCGTTGTCAGATGCCACTATGTGGACCACCATAAGCGTATGAATACGCTCATCTTCTGCCGTAAAACCGTCAGATGTTGCTATCTGGACTTTCTGCACAAAGTCGCGGTATCCGGCTAATGCCTGTCTTACCCTTTTATCAAAATCCCTTGCAGTCTTGTTTGCAGCCCTCACAAGTTCTATTTTTTTGTCTATAGGTATTTTTTCAGGAAGAAGTTTTATAGTGTAATCAACATTAGGTTTCTGTTTTCTAAGGTCCAGCGTAAAGTCTTTGTCCTCTGACTTCCCGCTTGCAAGATGTAATGCCTTTAAACTGCCGGCCAGCTCTAACAATGCCTTTTCGGATATGTCGTTGCTGAAGGCATAATAAGTTTTTCCGTTTGCTATCAGCCTTATCCCAACCCCTGAATCTACTCCTGTGAATATTTTTTCTATCTTATTGTCTTCAAGCTGTATTGATGTCGGTCTTTTGTGTTCAACGAACACATCCGCGTATTCCCCGCCCGAAGACATGGTCTTTTTCAGAATTTTTTGAAGAAGCTCGTTATCCAGCATTAATATCCTCGATTTTTGTCATTGCGCGGCAATCTCACCCGGATTATCATTGCGAGCCCAACGGGCGTGGCAATCTCATTTATTATAGCATTAAGAAAAAAGTTTAAGAGACTGACATGATGCTGGCGCCCTTTCATCACCAGTTGACTCATAATAAAATGTTACCGAAGGCTCGCTGACTCAACGTGTTT
>CAZHHV010000164.1:0-4017 GCA_964532335.1 uncultured Nitrospiraceae bacterium | reverse complement strand
TCAACGATTCCTTTTTATCCTTTACTCCGGTAACATTTATTGTGAGTCAATTCGGCGTTCTAATTCTAATGTTAGTCTGTATCAAATCCATGCTATAATTACCCCATGCGCTTTCCTTTTGAGATTACGTAGAGATGATATATCTCCTCAGACTTTATTGTCAATCTCCGCCATAGGCGCAAAGGACAGGTTGTATCATTAGCCCTCAATTTTGTATATTCTTAAAGTCATATGCACAAAGGCTATCTTATTCTTGTCCTCCATGCCCATCTGCCTTATATCAGGCATCCTGAACACGAATATTTTCTTGAGGAAAACTGGCTTTACGAGGCAATAACAGAGAGCTACATACCCCTGATTGATGTATTTGACGGGCTTCTGAACGACAATATTGATTTCAGAATTACGCTCTCTCTGAGCCCAACGCTTGTTGAGATGTTCAATGATTCTTTTCTAAGGGAAAGGTATCTGAGATATATAAACAATCTTATAGAGCTTTCAGAAAAAGAGCTTCTCAGAAACAGAGGTGATATATCCTTTGAGCCATTGGCAAGGATGTATAACAGCCGATTCAAAAGAGTCAAGTTTCTATACGAAGAGTCCTGCAAAAAAGACCTGACTGCTGCCTTTAGAAGATTGGGGGAAACAGGAAAGGTTGAGATTATAACCACTGCTGCCACTCACTCGTATTTGCCTGTCCTGAGTATGTATCCTCAGGCAGTAAGGGCGCAGATAAGGGTTGCAAAGACACATCACATAAAAAACTTCGGGAAAGCGCCTGCCGGAATATGGCTGCCTGAATGCGGCTATTACGATGGGGCAGACAGATTGTTGGCAGAAGCAGGCATAAAATTCTTTTTTATGGATACACATGGGATACTGAACGGAACGCCAACGCCGAGATACGGCATATACAAGCCCGTGTCCTGCCCTTCAGGAGTTATCGCATTCGGAAGGGATATTGAGTCATCAAAACAGGTCTGGAGTTCAATAGAAGGCTATCCGGGGGATTTTGCTTACAGGGATTTTTACAGGGATGCCGGATTTGACCTGCCGATGGATTATGTTAAACCATATATACATCCCGACGGCATAAGAACATATACAGGGATAAAATACTATCGTATCACAGGCAAGACAGAGGATAAGATGCCTTATGTCAGAGAGCAGGCGTTAGCTAAAGCGGAAGAGCATGCTGAAAACTTTATGCTCAGCAAGAAACGCCAGATAGAGTTTCTATGCAACACAGTGGGGTTTAAGCCCGTGATAACAGCTCCTTATGACACCGAACTTTTCGGGCACTGGTGGTTTGAAGGCCTGGACTGGCTTGATTTCCTTATGAGAAAAATTGCACGTGCACAGGATGTCTTCAGGACCATTACGCCGTCAGAATATTTAAGTGAACCTAATCCCCCCTCACCCCCCTTTTGCAAAGGGGGGATGGGGGGATTTTCTGACGGGGATTTTAGATTCCAATACATAATACCTTCAATGTCAAGCTGGGGTTATAAAGGGTATAACGAGGTGTGGCTTAACAGTTCAAACAGCTGGATTTACAGACATCTGCACAGGGCAGTCGAAAAAATGACAGAGCTTGCAAATATGTTCCCGCGTGCTGATGGTTTGCTGAAGAGGGCGCTTAATCAGGCTGCAAGAGAAGTTCTTCTGTCACAGCATAGTGACTGGGCCTTTATAATAAAAACAGGGGCCGCAGCCGAATACGCTTCAAAGAGGCTCTCTGAGCATATAGATAGATTTAACAGTTTATACGCGGCAATCAGGAAAGGCGATATAAACGAGGCGCGGCTGCTTGAGATTGAGAATAAAGACAAACTATTTCCGGAGATAGATTATCGCGTCTATTCAGACAGCGAAAGAAGGTTGTCAAAAGAATAAGCCTTAAGATACGACAGGAACTCATCCACTGCATGGGACGATATCGCCTTTTTCTGGAAGATTAAGGAGAAATCCCTCAGCATTTTCTCTTCTTTAAAGCTCAAAGGCTTTAACGTCCCGTATTTGATTTCTTTTCTTACAGCCCATCTTGACACAATGGCAATGCCCATGCCATTTTCAACCGATTCCTTTATTGCCTCTGTGCTCCCCAACACCATGGAAATCATCATATTCTGAGGAGTGATGCTGTATTTGCCAAGGTATTTTTCTATTACCTGCCTTGTGCCTGACCCTTCCTCTCTGAATATGAAGGGTTCTTTAGTAATTTCAAATATAGAGATATTTCTCTTTTTTGCCAATGGATGAAGCGGCGGCACGATCAGTACAAGTTCATCAGTGACAAGTTTATCAACAACCATCTTCTGCCTTGCGACATCTCCCTCTACAAGTCCAATATCAATATTGCCGGCATTCAAGAACTCCACCACCCGCTTTGTGTTGCCGACAAGGAGGTGCACTTTTATTTTCGGGTGTGTCTTTCTGAAGGCTGCGATAACTCCGGGCAGGAGGTAGTTCCCTATGGTTGAACTTGCGCCGACACTTATGCTGCCTTTCACGAAACCTGTTATTTCGCCTATATTTTTTTCAGCGGCAGCATAAAGATTAAGGATATCCTTTGCATATTTGTAGAGCATCTCCCCTGCAGGCGTGAGGGTGACTGTATTGCTGGCCCTGTCAAAGAGTTTTGTCTCATATGTCTCCTCAATGGCCTGGATTAAAAGGCTGACAGCAGGCTGGGTGAGATGTATTATCTCGGATGCCTTGGAAAAACTCTTTGTCTCCGCAACTGTGCAGAAAACCTTTAGCTTATGATCTTCCATCCCCATAACTTTTGTTAATTATAAAATAAAACAAAGAAATAATTCAATGAGAGATTTTGGCTGCAGCTTTTTTCGCAAGGGAATCTGCTCTTTTGTTCTGTTCTCTGGGGATATGACTGATGGTGTAAGCCTTAAAAGACTTCAGGTGCGAGAGCGCCTCCTGATACAGCGCTTTTAGATTTTCACTTTTTACCTTATAACTCCCTTGAATCTGTTTCACGATGAGCTCGGAGTCAAGAAATATCTTCAGGCTTTCAGTCTTCAGCGCCTTTGCTCTGGAAAGCCCCTTTATAAGGGCTGTGTATTCGGCAATGTTATTTGTTGCTGTTCCGATATGTTCCGATATCTCGTATGTCTTGCCTTCAAGGAGAAGGACTGCGCCAATGCCTGATTCCCCGGGATTCCCGCTGGATGCCCCGTCACAGTACAAAACACCTTCTCTCATTCGCCTCTTTCTTTCTCTTCATGAGTCGTAGACCAGTAAAGGATTCTGTTGCACAGCTGGCACTGAATTATGTCAATATTTTTCTTCAGCTCAACAAACATCTGCGGCGGTATATTCATATAGCAGCCCTGACATATCTCATCCCTTGCCTCTACTACTGCAAGCCCATTGCATTTTTCAAGCAAGCCCATATAATTACTGTACACATCAGGGTCAATCTTATCGGCTATTGCTATGCGCCTGACCTTGAGTTCTCCCAGTTCCTTTTCTGCTTCTGCTATCTCTTTCTCAACCTCTTTTCTGAATGCCTCCACCTTATCTTTTTCGGCCTTCATTTTAAGCTCTTCAGCTTTTACCTCTTTGGCCGCAGCCTCAATTGCTTCCATGACGGAGAGTATCTCATCCTCTACCGCATACCGCTCTTTCTCTATGGTTTCTATTTCTTTAAGATGAGCCTGATATTCCTTGTTGGTTTTTATATTTGAAGCGTGGGCCTTTGTTTTCTTTATCTTCTCATTTATATCCTCAATTGCCCTCTCCTTGTCCTTTTTTTTCTTCTCAAGAAGTTCGCATCGCTGTTTTTCTTTTTCATAGAGAGACTGGGTTTCTTTAAAAGATTTCTCAACTGACGAGAGCGTAGAAGGCAGCGAATCAATAACAGCTTTTTTTCTTATGATAGTGGAATCCGCTTCTTGAAGTTCAATAAGTAGTCTTATGCTTTCCTGCACGCACCCTCCACCCACCAAATTCAAAATGCAAAATTAAAAACTCAAAATTATGAAACGCCTTAATTTT
>CAZHHV010000163.1:0-4162 GCA_964532335.1 uncultured Nitrospiraceae bacterium | reverse complement strand
CCTTAATCCCCTCCCATCAAGGGAGGGGAAACATACTTTTGCAAGAGGCTCTTGTGATATGATAATATTTAAAGATGAGACCTGCGCAACGAAGAAGTTAGAGGAGTTAAATGAATAACATAAAGACACTGTTTCTGCTTGTGACCTTAACCCTTGTTCTTGTATGGGCAGGCGGCGCATTCGGAGGAAAGAATGGAATGACCATAGCCCTTATCATTGCGTTGGGGATGAACCTTTTTGCCTACTGGTTCAGCGATAAAATTGTGCTGAGAATGTACGGCGCGCAGGAGGTGACAGAGGCGGAAGCCCCTGAACTCTACGGCATCGTAAGAAGGCTTGCCCGGAAGGGGCAGATGCCAATGCCAAAGGTTTACATGATAGAAGAAGACCAGCCAAATGCCTTTGCAACAGGCAGGAACCCGAAACACGCTGCTGTTGCCGTGACAAGAGGAATTATGCGCATTCTGAGCCGTGACGAGCTCACAGGAGTAATCGGACACGAACTCGCGCACATCGGCCACAGAGACATACTGATAAGCACAATTGCCGCTACTATTGCAGGCGCTATAAGTTATCTTGCGCAGATGGCGCAGTGGGCGGCTATCTTCGGAGGCAGGAGCGATGACGAAGAAGGAGGCAGCCCTGTTGCGGCGCTTGTGATGATGATAGTGGGCCCCATAGCCGCGCTTATCATCCAGATGGCAATTTCACGTTCAAGGGAATATTCTGCTGATGAAGGCGGCGCACGGCTTGCAGGCAATCCAAGATACCTTTCAAGCGCCCTGAGAAAACTTGACATGGCATCACAGCAGATTCCCATGAACGCCACCCCTGCAACATCTCATATGTTCATAGTCAACCCTTTAAGTGGCGGTGGGCTGTTAAAACTCTTCAGCACCCACCCTCCGATGGAGGAAAGAATAGCAAAACTGGAATCCATGAGCCTTTAACTTGACTCTTAACGCTGTGATTGCTCACAATATTGCTGAACATGAAGACCCTTGTAACAGGAGCCACCGGTTTCATCGGAAGCCACCTCGTTGAAGAACTTTTAAAAAGAGGACACAGTGTCACCTGTCTTGTAAGAAAAACCTCTAACCTTCAATGGATAGATGGGCTTAATGTCAGATTACTATACGGAGACTGCGCAATAAAAGAATCCCTTCTCAACGCGGTCGCTGATTTTGATTATATCTTTCACCTCGCAGGCCTCACAAAGGCGGTAAATGAAAGGGACTTCTTTTCTGCCAACGCGTTCGGCACAGAAAATCTTATTAATGCCGCAATAGAAAAAAATCCTGACATCAAACGATTTGTTTACCTGAGCAGCTTAGCTGCGGCAGGGCCAAGCTGCGATGGCACACCTTCTAAAGAAACAGGCGAACCGAGACCCGTGTCAGCTTATGGCAAGAGCAAACTTGAAGGTGAACGGATAGTCATGAGTCACAAAAATACCATCCCTGTGACTGTCATCAGGCCGCCTGCTGTATACGGCCCAAGAGACAAAGACATTTATATCTTCTTCAAACTCCTGAAAAAAGGCATCTCTCTCTGCTGGGGGAAATGCTACTATTCACTGTTATATGTTGATGACCTTGTCAAAGGGACAATTCTTTCCGCAGAAAGCAAAACAGCAGAAGGTGAAATTTATTACCTGTCCGACGGCAGGATATATTCAAATAAAGAAATAACAGAGGCTATAGCTTCTACTCTTGGATCAAAGCCGGTAAGATTAAGAATACCGAGATCTCTAATGCCGATGCTTGCAAGCATTGGACAAAAACTTGGCAATCAGAGTAATATTATAAACAAGGATAAGATACGAGAATTGCAGCACTCTTACTGGACGTGCGATTCAACAAAATCAAGAAATGAGCTTGGCTTCATCCCTAACGTAGGAATAAAGGAAGGTGTAAAATGGACAGCGGATTGGTACAGGATACATCAGTGGCTGTAAACAAATCACCCGATATCTTTGAAAAATGCCTTAAGTTTACAAAGGCAAAGGAATTGATGTCTTGCGGACTTTATCCTTATTTCAGAGTTATAGAGAGCGCCCAGGACCCTGAAGTTACAATGAACGGCAGAAGAATGATTATGGTGGGCTCAAACAATTACCTGGGACTGACAAATCATCCGAAGGTAAAAGAAGCCGCCATAGAGGCTGTAAAAAAATACGGCTCAGGATGCGCTGGCTCACGTTTTTTGAACGGGACTCTTGATATTCATGTAAAGCTGGAAGAAAAACTCGCCCGCTTTATGAGAAAGGATGCGGCGCTTGTTTTTTCAACAGGGTTTCAGGTCAATCTTGGAGTCATCTCATCGCTCATAGGAAGGGACGATGTTGTAATCATAGATAAGATGGACCACGCAAGTATAATTGACGGATGCAGACTCTCTTATGGAGAAATAAAAAAATTCAGGCACAATGATATGTCAGACCTGAAAAGGGCGCTGGAAGAAAATAAAGATAAAGGCAAATTAATCATCGTTGACGGAGTATTCAGCATGGAAGGAGATATAGCAAAACTCCCTGATATTGTGGAACTCGCAAAAAAATATGATGCACGGCTGATGGTTGACGATGCCCACGGTATCGGAGTCCTAGGCAAAACAGGAAGAGGCACAGCAGAACATTTCGGGCTTGAAAATGAAGTTGATCTCATCATGGGGACCTACAGCAAGTCACTCGCATCCATAGGAGGATTCATCTCAGGAGACTCTGACATAGTCCACTACATAAAACACTTTGCGCGCTCGCTGATATTCAGCGCAAGTCCGCCCCCTGCTTCAATAGCTGCTGTAAGCGCAGCAGTAGATATCATAGAAAATGAACCGGAAAGACGAGAAAGACTATGGAAAAACACAAACAGGATGCTGAAGGGACTCAGAGAACTCGGATTTGAGACAGGCCCGAGCGAGACGCCGATTATTCCCGTAATAGTCGGGGATAATGAACTGGCATTTAAGATGGCAATGATGCTCCAGGAAGAAAGGGTATTTGCAAATGTTGCCGTAAGCCCTGCGGTGCCGAACGGAAAGGCGCTCATAAGAACAAGTTATATGGCAACCCATACAGACGAGCATCTTGATATAGTCCTCAGCGCCTTTGAAAAAACCGGCAGGGCCTTAGGGCTGATAGAGTAACTTGCCACTGGCTCGTAGAGAAGACAAATCTTGAACTCTATAAAGGTCATAGAGGTCAAAACCGATAAGCGCCTTGATGCATTTATAAAATTTCCATTTTCTTTATATTCTGAAAATTCTTTTTATATCCCGCCTCTGACAAAGGAACTGAAGGAACAATTCTCGGATAAAAACCCCTTCTTCAATCACGCAAAGGCCAGATATTTCATCGCTGAGAAAAACGGGAAATGCGCCGGCAGAATAATCTCAATAGTGAACCGGAGACACATTCAGTTTCACGATGAAAAGGCAGGGTTCTTTGGCTTTTTTGAATGCGTCAATGACGCCGTAGTTTCATCAGCGCTGCTGGATAAAGCAGCGGAAGAACTTAAGAGAGAAGGCATGGAGATAATCAGGGGGCCGATGAATTTTTCAACCAACGAAGAATGCGGATTCCTAATAAATAATTTTGAGGAATTTCCGATGCTGATGACTCCTTACAACATGCCTTACTATGCAGCTTTAATGGAAAGCTACGGCATGCATAAGGCAAAAGACCTTTACGCATATATCTATGACGTAAAAGACACGCTTCCCGAAAAAGTTCTCAGGGTTGCCGCAATAGCAGAGAAACGCGGCATCACTGTGCGGCCTGTAGACAAGAAAAGATTTTCAGACGAGATGAAGGCATTCAAAGAGATTTACAATTCAGCATGGGAAAATAACTGGGGCTTTATACCGCTTACGGACGATGAGATTAACTGCCTCGGCAACAGGCTCAGACAGATAGTTGTTCCGGAACTTACACTGATTGCGGAAGACAACGGCAATCCTGTCGGCTTCCTGGGGCTTCTTCCTGATTTCAACCGCGTCCTCAAGCATATGAACGGCAGACTCAACCCGATAACAATAATGAAGGCTTTGTATTACTCAAAAAAGATAAAAGACCTAAGGCTGCTGCTCCTTGGAATAAAAAAAGATTACAGGAATAAAGGCGTGGACGCAATTCTCTTCAGAGAGGGATTCAAAGGCATAA
>CAZHHV010000162.1:0-4175 GCA_964532335.1 uncultured Nitrospiraceae bacterium | reverse complement strand
TTTTACATCCCCCTCACCCCCGTATCAAGTACGGGGCAGGCTCTAACCCTCTCCCACAAGGGGAGAGGGAATTTTTGAGACTTTTGCAAGAGGCTCACAAGCAAAAATAGAGCTTCAAGTGCTGTATTATTCCGCGCTTCCGTATGAATGGAGGCCTGAAAGAAGCAGGTTTACTCCGATATAGGTAAAGATTACAACTACGAAACCCACCACTGCAACGATTGCAACTTTTTTGCCCTTCCATCCTCTGAGCCTGCGGCTGTGCAGAAAGAAAGCATAAACGAACCATGTTATCAGCGACCATGTTTCTTTCGGGTCCCAGCCCCAGTATGTTCCCCATGCCTGGTCAGCCCATATAGCGCCGAATATCAGTCCTCCGAGCGTGAAGACAGGAAAGCCGATAGATATGCTCTTGTATGTAATCTCATCAAGAAAGTCAGTGGAGAGATTTATGTTAGTGATTATCTTTTTGAGTATATGGCCGTAACGCCATATCACATACAGAAAGGCTGTTAGTGACGCATAACTGGCCACCGCAATAACAGGAGAATGGCTGAGGAGTGTAGCCCTGAGGCCCACGCTGCCATCAGGAGCATGCATTACTTCCATAACCCTGAACATCAGGAAATCAAGACCCATAGCCATAAGTACGAATACGAATATCCCTGAGTTTAAAGTCCAGAAAAGATAATATTCCTTCTTCAGAATCAGATATTTTATCAATACAATGCAGATGAAAAATATGAAGCCGACAATTCCCATAATATTTCCTGTGAATGAAGATGCCAGCGCAGCGGTCTCAAGATGCCTTAGCTTTGCCGCATCGTCTGCCTTTATAATCTGAAGCTTAACAAGCTGTATGAATATTAATATTGCCGCTATGCTGACAAGCGAAAGGCCGATTACAGTCAGCGCTGTCTTTAATGCCCCCCCGGAATTGCCTTCTTTCTTTGAGGATATGCGCTTGGCAATGTCTATGTTCTGCTTTAGGTCCACTGCTATGACAAAGGCAAAGCTGATTATCCACAGCATAATTGTATCCGGACTCTGGGAGATAAGCGCAAGCAGTATTGCAAAGGCAGAAAATACACCCCAGAATAAATGCCTTTTTCCCTGTCTTTCTGATGCGGCTATGAGATACATCAATCCTGTGCTGAATGAGATTGCAAATGTAGAATAAGCAATGAAGCTCATCGTCACATGTACAAGAAGCCAGTTGCTCTGGAGCGCAGGAACCAATGGCGATATATCTTTTGACATGCCCGACAGTCCGATAAATGCAAGCGCGATGCCTGCCACAGGGGTTATAAATGCGCCGAAGGAGCGGTTTTTGTATTTGAACTCTATTATCAAATACCCGAGTATAAGACACCAGACAAAGAATACCAGAGATTCGTAGAGATTCCTCAGGGGAGCGCTTCGCAGAAGAGACATTACAGATGAACTCTCTGGCATAAGAGTTGTCCACTGCATATAAGACTCAGACCATCTTACTGCGATTGCTAATGTCTGTGAGATGAATCCTGTTATCGTAAGCGCTGTTGCTGCTTTGCCTGTCTGTGAATTTCTGAAGGCAAGGTATGCGATGTAGATTATCATTGCCAGTATGTAAGCCATTGTGGATATGCCGAATAAGGTGGAACTGTCCATTTATTTTCCTCCTTCTATTGTTTTGCTCATAAGGGTAATAATTTTCCTTTCAAAAGCCTGTCTGTTTTTATTTGCGGTCATAGCAACGATTATCCTCGTGCTATTTTTTTCTTCAATAAGCCTAAGCCATATTTTTTTATGACTCATGAAGAAGGCGATATATAGACCTATGCTCATTACTATAAATCCGAGGTAAACAACCCATACTCCGGGGTCTTTTCTTACCTGCAGACCTGTGTACTGGATTCCCCACAAATCAACGAACTCCACTATATGCCCTTCAGGCAGTTTCCATGTTTCAGGGTATCTCTTGAGTATCCATCCGCCGTATTTTTTATTGTTATTTTCATAGAAACTAACTAAGACAGCAGGGTTATTCATCTGCTCTGCGTAGGTAAACGGCCTGCCGGTGGACTGGTCAAAGCCAATGGCAGGTGAGAAATTCTCAATCTTCCCTGTGAGATTTGTACCAGGGATAGTGAATGAACCTTCAAACATGGATTCAATGTATTCTGTCTTGCCGTCCTTAGGTGTTACCCTGAACCTGAATATGCTGCTTCCCCCGCCTCCTGGAACAAGCCCATAACTTGACTGATAAAATGTTACACCTTTGTGTTTCAAGGGGGTATTAACCTCTATTTCCTGTATTTCCTTTCCCTCTATCTTGACAGGCATACCATTCTCTGTGATTGTAAGCCAGCTTTTATAAGTCTTTGGCATATCACTGTTACTATAGAAGTCCGCATTGAAATCATTGCACGTGATGCTGAAACCTAGGGGCCAGATACCGTACCGCTTAATCTTTAACTTTAGTGATTGTTCCTCCATGCCTAATTTCTGCGCTGCTTTTAAACTGCTGCCTTCCACTGACTGTAATGCTGCTATAATCATTTCCATTTCTGATTTTTGCATAGGAGTCAGATCTCCTGTCCGGGCAAAAGCAACTGAGTATGTTTTACCCTCAGGAAGGTTTAAAAATCCCTTAAACCCGAAGAATATGCCTATGAGTGCGCCGATTAATATCAGAAGTATGCTTAAGTGCGTTATGTAAACGCCGAGCCGTGTGTAGTTGCCTTTTTCCGAGTATAACTGATACCCGTCAGCTTCTTTTGTTTCAAGGAGCTTAAAGCCTGCTTTTTTTATTGCAATGCCGGCTGCCTTTTTTATCTTTTCAGTTTTGCCTTTAAGGGCTATTTCTTTTTTGCCGAGATTTTTGAACTGTTCAGCGGTCAACGGCTTAACAGGCTCTTTTACGAGTTTCCATATCCGCGGAAGCCTGTCAATAGAACAAACTGTTAGATTAGCGGCAAAGAGCATAAGCAGCGCAACAAACCACCATGAGCGGTACATATCCATAAAGCCTAACAACTCAAATGTGTTATACAGTGTTGGAGCAATTGAATCTCCGAAAAGTTTGCCGATGAGTTTGATGTTCTTTTCAGGCGCTGCATTCTGTTCTATAATTGTCCCTATTATTGAGGTAAGGGCGATAAGTGCGAAAATCACGACAGCAAATTTTATTGATGAAAAGATATTCCATATTTTGTCTGTAAGCGTTTGGTTTTTATTTTCTTCCACTTAGGTGTTCTCCTCTCCGAGCCCGCCTCAGGCGGGATGAAATTTTAATCGTATATCATAAAATTTTTTGTCTTAAACAAGCAAGGACTTTTTGGACAGCGAATTCACTCATAAAAAATGTTACCGTAACTACTTTGCATCAACGCAAGAAGTCACTTAAGCCACTTCTCAATGAGCACTATAGCTTCAGGACTGTCCCATGCCCTCCTCCCGATTATCTTCTCTCTTACGATGCCTTCTTTATCAATGATAAAGGTTTCAGGCACCCCTCTGACCCAATAGGAACGTGAGATTTCATTGCCTGCATCAAAAAGCACAGGCATGGTATAGCCATTTATCTTCATGTAATTGACAGCCTTTTTTGGATCATCCTTATAAATGATTGTGAGCATTTGGAATGGCCTGCCCTGCATCTTCTCGTAAAGCCTCTGTATAGCAGGCTTTTCCTTTTTGCATTCATCACACCAGGTGGCCCAGAAGTTTATAAATACGACCTTCCCCTTCAACTCTGATAAACGCCATATCATAGATGAACCCTTGCTGCTGGTATCTAATTCCGGCAACTCAAAGTCAGGCGCTTTAAGACCAACTGCAGCCATAGCCCTGTGTACCCTCTCTAGTTCTTTTGGCATAAAAAAGAAAAGCGCTAATCCTGCAACAATAAGCATCAAGATTATTATTGTTATCTTTTTCATTTAAGTATACTCCTCAGAATCGTGATAACATTCTCCCTGAAGGCATCAATATTATGATTAAACCCATGGGGATTTGTCATAATATTACCGGCAATGATTAGTGTAGGGGTTTCATTAACACCATACGCGCGAGCCATATCCAGCGCCTTCTGAACATCTTTAGCCTTATCCCCTGCCCTGAGTCTTTTACTAAAACTAATGCCAAGCCCTATCTTTTCCCCTATCTCTTCAAGCACTTTTATATCACCGATG
>CAZHHV010000161.1:0-4191 GCA_964532335.1 uncultured Nitrospiraceae bacterium | reverse complement strand
TCATGCTCAATAAGCATAGTTAATTATAGCATTTTTGAAGGATTGATTGGCATTGTCTGAGATGTTTTAAAGATACTGGCAAACAAGCTGACCTTTGTGGGACTTTATTTTCATCCATTAATAAGCTAAAAATGTACCTGTTTCTTTTTTGGCCTCGGATACAATAAACTTTAAATCCATTTTAGCTGCGTGGCCGCGTGCCTTTACAATAAGGATACCGTGAGCAGCCAAAAAATTTACCGTGCCTCCCTGTGCGTGGAACCATAGAACTTTCACATTTTGGACACGTAATCTTGTTTGAAGTCCTTTCTTTAGTTTGCTTTTTTATGCTTGAGCTATTCTTTATGACCTTACAATCTTTGCATATCCTGCCTATACCAGAAATCAAGGTCTGCTCCTTAAAATCATTGAGTTTCTTGATTTGCTTACATTTAGGACACTCTTTCATTTCTCCTTCAGATAGCCCTTCTATCGTCTCATGAATGTTATGAACTATCGCATGATTGCCCTTCCTTGGCTTCACTAATAAGGCAATCCGCTTGTCAAGAGTTTGAATTGGATCTTTCCCAACATTGAAACGGTTTACCCTTAGGAATCTGTATCCGTAGCTTTCGAGAACCTTCTCTCGGTAAATGTCATCGTCAGAGTAATATCTCCAGTAGTTGATTTCATTGACCTCATCGACACTTTTGAAATGCTCGTAGAAACCGTCATATTCAATAATTATCTTGTGTTGCTCACCAAGTTCATCAGAATATATAAGTAAAAAATCTACTTTATATTTAGGATGATTATATCTCCTGTCGAGTTGTTTCAAGTATTTACCGAGTTGAAACTGCGGGAAAAATTCAATCCTGCTCTTATTTTTATTCCAGAACGCTGTTTGATAGAACCAATTCAAAACATTCGCTTCCATGGGTGAATTTGGATCAACCATTGTCACTGATTTTTCTAGTTTTGCCTCCTGTAGCACTTGATAATAATGTCGCAGTGCCTCACCAATTGATCCATTAAACTTGTCAAGTGGTTTGCTGAGGACAAAATGCATACGCTCTCGTGCACGGCTAAGACCGACATTTAATCTCTGTGCCTTGATCTTGCCATCTTCTTCAATATCTATACTGTTAAGGTCTTTTATGAATACACCCCAGAGTTTGTCCTCCTCTTCGTTAGCAACCATTGAGAAATAAATGATATCTCGCTCCTCGCCCTGGCAAGTATCAAAAGTCATAATCTTGAGGTGTATTTCGTCAAAGAAATAATCCTTATCAGGTAGAGCGCTAATCTTCTCCATAAGAAGCTTTTGCTGATTTGTATGGGGCGTTATAATTCCAACACTATTCTTACAACCGTTAGCTTTGAGGTTCTGTAGCTCCTTAATGATGAATTCTATCTCAATCATATTAGTGTTCTGAATAGCTTCTACCCGTCTATCATGATCAATAAAAGAGAAGCAAAGCACCTCGTCAATTGGTTTGCCCCTGATTTTCATAACCTGAAGCTTATCCTGATAGAAGTACTTGTTAGAATAGAAGATTATTTCTTTGTATCCTCTAAAGTATTTCATTAATTGTGTGCTGTAGTTGCTGATGTATTCGAAGAAGTCAAGAATTGATGTCTTGATATCAAACTTCTCAAGCCTGACAAGTTTATCAGACGAATCAGAAATAGTCTTCTTGAACAAATCTCGAAGCCTGTTGAGATACTCTGTATTAGTCTCTGATTTGGCTTGGGCTGCCTTAACATTACTGAACTGTTTCCTATCTCCGAGAATAAGGACTTTCTTTGCCCTGAGAAGGGCAGGAAATGCCTGTGCAATGCTGACCTGCGAAGCTTCATCTATGATCAATAGATCGAATACGTCGGGGTCTAGCGGTATGTACTCTGCATAGTCTCTAATCCCAGCGAGGATACAGGGGAAAGCTTCTTTCAGTTTCTGAAATTCATCCTGAGGAAATCTCACTTTCTTTTTGATAACATCCCTGAGTGCCCGAGCATCAGCCCTGTTGCCCTCAAAAAAATCTATCACTCTTCCATCCATGATATATGTCATTTGGACAGTAACGAGTTCTTCAATGGTCTTTTTCAGATTGGTGTAGTTCACTACTGGCAGGTCAGCAAATTGCTTTATCGTTTTCTGTTTAAGGCTTACATAACGGAGAAGCCGGTTAAAATCGTTGTCGCCCATTCGAGTTAGGCCATTATCAAAATAGGTCTGGAACGCTGATGAGTCAAATTCAATCTTCTTAAATGTCTGCTCGTAACTGGCGAGCCGTTCATTAAGATACTTCAAGTCTCCCGAGATACGCATAAAAGTCTCAAGAGCAGTCTGACTACTTGAATGCGTAAGAACCGAATAGATTATATGAGAGAAATCGAAACCAGACGGCAAGGCAACCTTTATTTGCTTTTTCAGGTTGGTAGCTGAGAAATAGAAAATCTCGTGAATAGCCTTGATCTCCTTTATGTATTTTCTCGGTTCTTGTATTCGGCAGCACGGAAATTCATGTTTGAATTTGTTATTCAGTTGCTTAATCTTTCCTCGTTTAAACACAGTAGCGAATAAACCCGAAACCTTCTCGTACTCACTAACGTACCATGTCAGTTTTTTCAGGTCAGCGTCTGCAAATGACTCAAAGTTAGTGATAATCGCGATTCGAGCACCATATCTTTCTCTGAGAAATTTGATAATTTCCGAAATTTCCTTGGCTAAATCAGATGTTTTAAGCAGCCCATTCAGATCTTTCAGCATATTTAGGTCGAGCCTCAGTAGCATGAGGAGGTCTCTAACCCCACTATTTTTCAAAATCTCCTTTAAACCGAAAAATATCTTCCGGAATTCCTCAAGTTCATGTGCGGAGTCAGGGTTAGTAAGCACTTCCGCAAGGTTTACTGGCCAATCCTGCCCTTCGTACTCTCGCTCAAGCGCAATCATTTCGTAGACCTCGCGCAGATCGATATCTCCGCAGCGAGCTATCTCATTTTCAAGTTCGTCTTCGAGGGTATTGGAAAGCTTCTTTATATTATTCTCAAGCTCCTCATACTCTTTCTTGACGGCCCTATGATGAAATTTTATGTCGCTCATTGCGGCATTAGACAAAATCTGGCTATAGGTGCTTCCAGTTTTGCCAAGGCGTAGAATGGGGTTCTGGAAGTTCTTGTCGATTCTAACTTTGTTCATAGCCTCCGTTATTTTATCCTCAACGACATCGAGAGCTTCTTTTTTGTCTGATAAAATTAAAACACTTTGGTTGTCCAAAATTGCATTAAAGGCGATTGCCGTAATGGTATGACTTTTACCAGTGCCGGGTGGACCTTCAACAGTTATATATTTGCAACCCTTCTTCCTTAATGCTGAGACTATCTGTAGCTGCTCACTGTTCAATGGAATGGGGCTTTTGAATACGAGTTTCTCTGGGACATCTTTGTCATCCCATTCATCTGCGATCCCCCTCTCAAAGCTTTCTGGGTTCTTATGGATAAAATCTTCAATCAGTTTATTGAATGCTTCGGCAAGGATATTGTCTCCCTGAGCAAGCAGTTGCAGGATCATTTCATAATCATTTACTAGTGCCTCATCGGATTTATCGAAGAGAGCAAAATAACAGGAGTTCGTGATCCTCGTAAATAAACCCTTAGCAACTTGAGGATAGGCATTGTTAATAATGATTCCGGAATCAAGCTCGAAGAAATCTCTCAGTTCGTCAAGAATCGGTTGCAGTACAATGCCGAGGTTGTTGTCATGCTCTGCGAGATAAATAATCCGTTCGGAAACAGTTTTGAGACTGCCAAATTTACCTCTCTCCTCATTGTATTGTTGAGCAATGTATTCAAGTGCCTTTTTGTTTATGTATAGTTGTGAATCAAATTCAAAAGCCATAGCGTTTTCAGACTTTTCAATGGCGACGGGAATATAGAAGATGGGATATTTTGCCTTGTTATAGGTGATGTCGCAGAAATAGAGATAAAATTCTTGTTTATCGAGAATCGCCTTGTTTCTAGACATCTCATAGAGTTCGTTGTAGATGTCAAATACTCGGAAACTCTCGAAGAAAGAATTGATTGCACTCCCAACTTCATCAATTTGTAAGACGATCTTTAGATTATCCCTTGCGTTGACATCTTCACTAGCGATAGCATGTTTGAGTGTCTCAGATATGGTACTTTCTATAAGCTGAACAAGAACTGATG
>CAZHHV010000160.1:0-4198 GCA_964532335.1 uncultured Nitrospiraceae bacterium | reverse complement strand
GTTAATCGTATATTTTACACCTTATACGACTGTCCGAATTTTGGGGACCACCTCTTTCTTCTTCATTTTTTTATTTTTTTCTGACGCTATAAACAGTGGCATTTAATTATACATAGGCAGTCAAAAATTTAGCAATTCTAATGAAAAGCCATCTAAACTTTCATTTGTCCTGATAAGGCAGTCGTAATTTGCGACCGGTTATCGAATCCGTTACAACCTAAACCTCTCCCTCTTCCCTGCCGGAAACTTTGCCTTATTTAATTTCAGCCAATTTAAAAAAAATTACTCAACTTCTTTCTCCCTCTGAAAACCGATTTTCTTTTTCTTTGAAATCGGTGGCGACATAAGCTGACGAATAGCAACAAAGATAAGTTTTATTTCCTCGTCATGTTTCTCTATCTTCCTCTCGAGCTGCGTTAGTTTATGGGCGAGTTCTTTGTGTGTTGAAAGCAGTTCACGAAGTTTCACAAATGCCCGCATAATGGCAATGTTCACTTGAATAGCTCTGTCACTATTGAGCACGCTGGAAAGCATTGCAACTCCCTGCTCAGCAAATGCATATGGGGTCACAGTTGAATGCTTTAGCGTTTTGAACCGGTCACAAATTGTGACCAGTTCATCTTTTTCAGTTTGTGCTAATTTAAACATAAAATCCTCAGGGAATCTTTTTATGTTTCTTTTGACTGCCTGGTTTAACACCTTTGTTGCAACGCCATATAGCCTCGCTAAGTCTCTGTCCAGCATAACTTTCTGCCTGCGAATACTAAAAATTCTCTGTTCAATAGTTTCATGTGCAATCAGTTCTCTCACTTAATTAACCCCTCCTTAAAACATTGCTTTCTGTAACTCCAATATATGCCTATTGAACCGGTCACAAATTGTGATCTCAAGCTCCTTTCCATGAACTGATGAATCTTTCACAGCTTAAACCTCTCTTTTTGCTTATCTCAAACTCATAAATGCCAGCGCCTCGACATGATATGTATTCGGAAAGAAATCTATCATACGTAGGGAATCCAGATTATATTTTTCACCGAGTTTCTTTAAATCCCTTGCAAGCGTCGCAGGATTGCAGGAGATATAAACAATTTTCCCCGGAGACGAATCAAGGACTTTTCTTGCAACGTCAGAATGCAGTCCCAGCCTCGGAGGATCCAGCACTGCAATATCAAATTTCCCCTGAATCCTGTATCTCTCTGCCGATGAATTAATGAATCTGCAATTCTTTATGTTGTTTAATTTTACATTCCTCTGCCCGTCATCTGCCGCATACCAGTTCTCTTCAACAGCCACAACCTGAGATGCGTGCGCTGCTAACGACAGGGAGAAATTACCGGCTCCGGCATAAAGGTCAAGGACACGCTTGTTTTTCAATGGCTGCAGTTCATTTACTATTAACTCAACAACCTTTCTGTTAAGATTCCAGTGCGCCTGAAAAAAACTCCATGGAGTAACAGTATACTGAAGCCCGTTAAGGTCCAGCCTTATGTAATCCCTGCCTGTTGATTCTCCGGTCTCAAATGCGATACCTAAAAATCCAATGCCGCTCATTATTTCCTCAATATCCTCTGCTGCGAGCTTTGACTTAATCAATGCATTTACGGCATCTCCGCAAGAGATATGTATCTCCTTGATTCCGGATAATTTCCTGTTATTCAGCTCCTTTACAATGAGGTTAATCTCCTTTATCATCAGCGGGCATTCCTCAACAGGCACGACATCCCTTGTGCCCTCTTTATAAAAGCCTGTCTTGCCCTCCCGTGAAATCTTAAACTGCCCCCTGTAACGATAGTTGTAATTCCTATCCGTGAGAGCCGGGGACAGCTGCGCTTCCATTTTGCCGATTCTCTGCAGCGAATCAAGCAGTATCTCCTCTTTCATGGAGACCTGTCTTTCGTAAGATATGAATTGAAAATGGCATCCTCCGCACGTGCCGAATACCGGACATGGAGGATTTATCCTGTAAGGAGAGGGCTCAATAACATTTGTAACCGAGCCGATGGAGTAATCTCTTTTCTTTTCGCTGATAGAAACTTCAACAACCTCATCCGGAACAGCTCCTTTTATAAAAATTACTCCGCTGTCACGCGCAATTACATAACCGCCATAGACCGGGGATTGTGCCTTTATTATCTGTGACATTACTATTGGGCCAGAAGCGCCCTTATTGTTTTTTTCAGCTCCTCAAGGTCTGCTGACTTGACGATATACGCCTCCGAAGCCCAGACGGCAAAATCGTCCCTATAGTCATACGCTGTAGACATTATGATAGGAAGCCTTGGTTTCTTTTCTTTCATTTGTCTAAGAAGCTTTATGCCGTCCACATCAGGCATCAATATATCAAGCGTGACAATGTCCGGGTTTTCCTGAATAAACAACTCCATTGCCTTTGCCCCGCTACCTGCCACAACAACTTCGTACCCCTCTTCTTCCAGCTCTTCTTTGTAAAGTTTCTGGATATGAATGTCGTCATCTACTACCAGTATTTTCTTCATAGGCCCTCCTTATTAAGATTGTACTCCCTTGCAAATAAAATTTCTAACCCGGCAGAAACACCCTGAATGTTGTCCCTTTGCCGGGTGCGCTGTCAACCTCTATTTTACCTTTATGCTCTTCTATAATCCTTTTAGTAATTGCAAGGCCCAGCCCTGTGCCTGATGCCCTTGTTGTGTAGAACGGATTGAAAATAAAAGAGAGGTCTTTTTCTTCTATGCCGGGGCCTGTATCGCTTATTTCTATGACTGCATTACTGCCTGCCGTATATGTCTTCATGGTGATTGTGCCGTGAATTGTCAGCGCCTGGACTGCATTATTGAATATGTTAAGCAACGCCTCTCGTATCCTGTTGGCATCTACATAAACCAGCGGTGTCTCTCCAATGTCCTTAACAAGTTTAATATCCCTGTCCCTGAGCTGTGTCTGCATGAGCAATATCATATCGCTGACAAGTTCTCCTATATTAACCTTTTCTTTCATCAATCTGGCTTCTTTGACAAACCCGAGTATCTCATGGAGGATATTCTCAAGCCTGCCTGCCTCTCTCGCTATAATGCCTGCATACTCCTTCAGATTCCCGTCAAGCTTCTTTTCGAGCCTCTTTGCAAAACCTCCGACCGATACGAGCGGATTCCTTATCTCATGCGCAACTTTTGCTGCAACTTCACCGAGGGCAGCCATCCTCTCTGTTGCAACTAATTTCTCTCTCAGGTTATTCATTTCGGTAATATCCCTGACCACATGAACGGTTCCCATAAACTCTCCGTTTGTGTTAAACACAGGAGAGACTGATGTCAGAAACGTTCCTCCGAGATACGAATCTTCGACTTCTTCTATGTATGCCTCCATGGTCTGAACCGTTTTGTGATGCGGGCATTCAGGAAACGGTTCGTCCTTCCCGTGGAATATCCTGTAACATTTTTCTCCTATTATCTCTCCTGCTGATTTACCGATTCTGTCAACAACTGCCTTGTTTACATTCTTTATCGTATAGTCTTTATCTGTAATATAGACCATATCAGAGATGGACCTGAAAATATTTTCAAGTTCTGCCTCTGCACGCGCCACCTGATCAAAAAGCCTTGCGTTTTCCACAGCGCTCGCAACCTGATTCGAGAAACCGATAAGAAACTTCATATCCTCATCGGTAATCAAACGCCTCGTGAAGATGTTATCCACCCACAATACTCCTATAACCCTGTCTCTTGAGATAAGAGGCACTACAGCGTATGCCTGGGTTCCGAGCTGCTGAATGAGAACAGCATCAGCCATTGGGTCTTCCTTGACGTCAGGGACATTAAAAGCCTTTTTCTCCTTAACAGCGCGCGTAAGTATAGTCTTTTCTTCAAGCGGGATCTCCATCCCCATGCTTAACTTGTCAAGAAAAGAATCCTTTCTCAGAGGCCCGGTTTCTATGTCATGAAGTATATCCGGAAGCGTTTTCCTGTTTATGGAGAGTTTCTCCCATATTTTCCATGCTTCATCAGAACTTGCAGGGCCAACACCCATAGCGCCCTTGATAGTTCCCTTTTTTTCATCAATAAGAAAGAGAATGGACCTGTTGAAACCAAGGCCATCGCTCATTGTCACTGCGGTCAATACCATCCTGAGCAGCCTGCCAAGCTCAAGGGTGCCCCTCATAGCAGAGCTTATAAAGAACAGCCTTGAGAGTTCCTGATTCCTTCTTATGAGTTCTTTTTCA
>CAZHHV010000159.1:0-4220 GCA_964532335.1 uncultured Nitrospiraceae bacterium | reverse complement strand
GCAAAATTCAATATAAAGTTTTCTTGTGGCGGAGGGAAATAGCCATGAATGAGAAAATTGATGTTTTTATTTTCTTTTATCTCTATAAGGCTGTCAAGCAGATTTGTATTATATTGACCTCCACCTGAAAGTTCAATGTTCGGTGAAATTTCAGATAGTTCTTTAACAGCCTCTATAATATTCCCTCTTTTAATGCATTGGCTGGATAGAAATAAATTATTATCGTTTACCATAGAACTGAAAGACCTTATCCCTGCAGTAATTTCCTTCTCAGGCTCGTTTTCGTCATTTCCTGTATATGCTCCTTAACATTCTTGCCGAACTTTTTCTCAATCATGGATAAATAACCTATATTTTCAAAGTAGTTATGAAAGGCGTCATCCCTGAATTTTAAAACCTCTTTAGCAGTGATATATTTTGTCGGCAGAGGTAGCATTTCGTAAGAGTGCTGAGAAAAACCATGCCACTCTTTTGGAAGTTCCCAGCGTTCTTTTACTGCAATATCGTATAGTTTTGACCCTGGATATGCCATTGCACAATAAAAATTTGCAAATTCACAATTTAAATCCAGCGCCATATCCAAGGTTTCCTGCATTGTCTCCGGATTATCCTCCGGCAGACCAAAGATAAAATTACCTATAACCCTTATCCCGGCATCCTGAATAGTTTGCACAACATGCTTTATATCTTTAACCCTCATCCTCTTTGAGGCCCCATCCCTTACATCCGGGTTCCCGGACTCGATCCCCAATGCAAGCCAGTTTATGCCGGCTTTTTTCATTTTATGCAGATTCCCGGGCTTTACGGTATCTATTCTCGCATATGCCCAAATGTTAAGGTCGTAACCTCTCTGTAACAGCATTTCAACTATAGTCATATAATGCCTCTCATTTAAAACGAACAATTCATCCACAATCTTAATGTTCCCAATGCCATAGTTAGTTGTTAACAGGTCTATCTCTTTCATAATTAGTTCAGGACTTCTATAGCGAATACCCGGTTTCCCAAAGGGCGCATTTATACAACAAAAAACGCATGAATAAGGACATCCCAGACTTGTATATATAGCTCCATACGGCATCCTGTTTTCAATATCATCAAAGCAGTGCCAGTTATGAGCTCGGTACTTTTTCATTGGAAGCAAATCCCATGCAGAAACAGGCAATACTTCATCAAGGTCTTTGATAAGAGGTGCTCGAGGATTATTTTTGATATCTCCACCTTTGTAATACCAGAGACCCGGAACTCCCGAATAATTGCCGTTACCATTCTTTAATACATAAAGCAGGTTTTTTAAAGTATACGGTCCTTCGCCTTCTATCACAAAGTCAACATTCTCCTCTGTCAATGTTTGTTTTGGAAGCGCTGACGGATGAAGCCCTCCGATAGCAACACTGGACGATGTTCTTTCCTTAAGTGTCTTACATATTTCCCCTGCAATTGTCATATTTTGTGTGGATGCAGAAGGCTGTGAACCATAAACTATGACCGCAGCGAGCAGTGGCTTAAGATTGTTCACTTTCTCTGCCGTCTCCTCAGGCGAAATATTTTCAGCATTCGCGTCAATAACCGCCACATTGAACCCATTATTCCTAAGATAAGCTGCCATTACAGCAATCCAAAATGGCGGCTCAATAGCAGAGAACTCCGACGCCAAATCTTGATATACTTGCTTTCTATCACCCGGGTTGATTAAAACAATATCAACCTTGTGTTTCTTCATCCTATGATAAACATCCCCTAATTGTTCTATTAATACTCTCTTCATCCAAATTATTTATTTTATGCAGATGGTCCCTGTCCCCCAAATCAAAGACATACTTGTCATTAAATCCTAAGCTTGTTAACCTTATATCTGACTGGTTGTCATGAAGTAATTTTGATATAAGACTATCCAAGCCGCCGCCATTTATGAGCGCCTCTTCAATTGTAATTATACATTCATATTTTTTTAGTGCATTATACAGCAGCTCGTTGTTTATAGGTTTTAGCAAGAAAATATCTATTACTCCTATATCCTTCAGATCATTTGCTACATTTATGGCTCTATGTGTCATATGGCCCGTTGAGACCAAACAGACATTTTTACCTTTTGCTAATTCATAAAATCCTTTCTCAATTTCAATATTCCCTACATCTTGATAAATTGCAGGCAAAGGTCTCCCATCAAAGCGGAGGTATTTAGGCATTTTTATCTTTATTGAGTAATCAACAAAAAGCTCTGCTAACTTCCAGTCACTGGGTGAAAATACGATAAAATTCGGCAATAATCTCATAATACTTATATCTTCTAAGCAATGATGCGTAGGGCCAGACACAGCATAGCTAAGCCCTGCTCCTACTCCTATGAGATTCACATTTACCGGTTTTATCTGGGACGAGATTGACAGGTTCGACCTTATCTGTTCATAGGCCCGCATCGTAATAAAAGGCGCTATGGCATAGGCATAAACTTTACAGCCCTCTAATGCAAGGCCTGTTGCTACATTTATCAAATTCTGTTCAGCAATGCCCACATTTATAAACCTGTCTTTGAACTCACAGCGTATCTTATCAAGAGACGGAGCGCCAAAATCAGCAGTCAGGAAAAAAATATCATCCATATGGCGCATCTTATTATAAATTTGTTCTATAAAGGCATCTCTCATTGTTCTTAATTCGCCATTCATTTTTGTTCCTCTAACAAATCATTGATTTCATCTTCCTTCAATGATTTTATATGACACAAAGAGTCATTTTCCAACTGCGGGACGCCTCTGCCTTTTACCGTATCGGCAATTACCACTTTAGGGCGGCCGCTTCTATCTCCCTTTAAGGCGTGCAAGGTATTATAGACCGCCTCTATGTCGTGACCGTCAATGGTTTTAACTTCCCAGTTAAATGCCCTGAATTTCTTCTCCAATGGAGTCAAATCTATAATATTCTTGCAATAATCGAGCATACAAATCTTATTATTATCAATAACTACTATTAAGTTATCCAATTGATGTTCAGAGGCAAACATTATAGCCTCCCATACCGAGCCTTCATACAATTCACCATCGCCCATCAGAACAAAAACCGATGCGTCAGATTTTTGCCTCTTTAAAGCAACCGCCATGCCGCAGGCTACTCCGAGACCCTGCCCTAACGATCCGTTGGTTGTTTCAAAACCGGGGATGATGATATCGGGAATCCCTCCTAAAAACGAATCCTCCTTACAAACTCTCTTTAATTCTTCTATCGGGAAATACCCGAGATCCGCAAGGATTGGATACAATGAAATCGCTCCGTGCCCTTTACTGATAATAAACCTGTCCCTTCCCTCCCAAGCGGTATTTCGAGGGTCAAATTTTAAAATGTTTCCATAATATAGCGCGACGAATATTTCCACATCGGATAAAGAAGATGCCAGCCTTGTCTCCGGAGCTATTTTATGTATATTCAGAGTTTTCTTTCGCACCCACGCTGCTTTTTCTTTCATGAACTTTATATTGGGAGCAAATTTTCGCATAAGTAATTTCCCTTTTTTCTGTTCCGGCTGTTTAAGACTTTAGTTTAAAACTTCCCGGAACAATCAAACATTGCTGTACTTGCTATTTGAGATAATCCTATAACCCTTTATTAGTTCTTTTATTCCCGTTTCAAGTGAATGCACCGGCTTGAATCCTGTCCTTTCTATTTTTTCGTTAGAGACAATATAGTCTCTTTTGTCAGGGTCTTCGCCGATTGGAGCCTCAAGATATACAAAATCCGGGACCTGTCCTTTTATCTTTGCGCAGAGTTCAAGTTTTGAAAGATTAGCATCTGAAAGCCCAATGTTATAGGGCTCATTTTTCATTCTATCAAAATTATCTATAGCATGAATAAATGCCCTTGCCACATCACGAATATGAATATAGTTTCTTTTGAAATGTCCTTCGAAGACCACTACAAATCTGTCCTTGACAGCCCTGTATGTAAAGTCATTGACCAGCAAATCTATTCTCATTCTCGGAGACATCCCAAAAACAGTAGCCAGTCTCAGGCTGATAGAATTGCCTCTATCCATAAGAATTTTCTCTGCCTCCACCTTAGCCTTGCCGTACAATGAAATCGGCATCAGTGGAGTTTCCTCCGTACAATATACGTCTTTCTGCCCTACCCCATATCCGCTATTTGTGCATGGATAAATTATTCTCTGTTCTTTCGATGCAAGCTTTGCGATAGAAGCTATCGCATCTCTGTTAGTAGTCACAGTG
>CAZHHV010000158.1:0-4244 GCA_964532335.1 uncultured Nitrospiraceae bacterium | reverse complement strand
GACAGGTAGATAAGGAAATCTTTTAATATCTTCACAAACACTGTCCCTCTGATTTTACCTCTCAGGCATTATGTTTAAATATCCAAATATTTTTCAATCTCCCACTCTGTGACCTGTGTCTTGAATTCATTCCACTCTTTTGTCTTGATGTGAATGTACCTATTGTAGAGGTGCTTCCCCAATACATCATGGAGCAACTTATCGCTTTTAAGTTCGTTTATTGCCTCGTAAAGCGAGGATGGAAGAGTATCTATATTTCTTGATGCCAGTTTCTCTTCATCAAACTTATATAAGTCTTCCTCAACAGGCTCTGATAATTTCAGACTCTTCCTAATCCCGTCAAGTCCTGTTGCCAGCATCGCAGCAAATGCCAGATATGGATTGCATGCAGGGTCAGGACATCTTAACTCTATCCTTGCCGAATTGGGTTTATCTTCAAACCAATGAGGGACTCTCATAAGTGCCGACCTGTTAATACGAGCCCATGAAATGTACACCGGGGCTTCAAATCCTGTTACAAGTCTTTTATACGAATTGACTGTTGGACATAAGACCGCTGTCATGCCCTTGATGTGATTCAATTGCCCTGCAATAAAATTATATGCTGTCTTTGAAAGTTTATACTTATCTTTTAGGTCGTAAAATGCATTTTTCTTTGTCCTTATATTGAAAAGACTCTGATGAACATGCATGCCTGACCCAGCCATTCCCATAATCGGCTTCGGCATAAAAGATACTCTTAACCCATGTTTCTGGGCAATAGCCTTAACTGTGACTCTTAATGTGAGCAGTCTATCGGCTGTAGTAAGGGCATCTCCGTATCTGAAGTCTACTTCATATTGCCCGGGCGCTACCTCATGATGACAGGTTTCAACATCTATGCCAAACGTCTCAAGGGCAGAAGTTATCTCCCGCATTATTGTATGCGACTCATTCGTGGCAAGATCAAAATATCCGTTGCTGTCCATGGGCAATAGTTTTTCATGCCCGTTCCTGAAAAGGAAAAACTCAAGTTCAGGTCCCACATTATATTCAAATCCCATAGCAACTGCCGTTTTTAGAGTCTTCTTCAAGATAAATCTGGGATCCCCTTCGAATGGACTGCCGTCAGGCCTGTAAATATCGCATATGAGTCTTGCAGTATTTCCTTCTGGAGAACTCAACCATGGAATAACCGCATAAGTGTTTGGATCAGGCTTTAGATAAAGGTCGCTCTCATGAATTCTTGCAAATCCCTCAACAGAAGAGCCGTCAAACCACGCGCCATGTTTCATGATGTCAGGCAGACTCTGAACTGGCGCAGTAACTTCCTTGAGACAGCCGAGCATGTCGGTGAATTGAAGATTGATAAAGATAACTTTGTCTTTCTTAGCTTTTTCCAATACCTTTATCGTTTTCATCAGGTTATCGCCCCCTCCCCTCTCTGTCCTGTCCTTATTCTAACAGCATCATCAACATTTATCACGAAAATTTTACCGTCTCCAATTTTGCCTGTCCTTGCGGTTTTTTCTATAACGCTAATTACCTGATCTGCAATGCTATCAGGCACTACAACCTCAATCTTAATCTTTGGAATAAAATCCACAACATATTCCGCTCCCCTATAAATCTCTGTGTGTCCTTTCTGCCTTCCGAATCCCTTTACCTCAGTTATGGTCATACCCTGAATGCCCAGATTATTAAGGGCATCCTTCAACTCATCAAGCTTAAATGGTTTTATGACAGCCTCAAGTTTTTTCATATACCCTCCCTCAATATATCTTTAAAACTTTTCAGTTTTGAATATTCATAAAGTGTTGACATCGCCTTGCTTTCCGTATGTATGCCGGACTCCTCGATTGCAGCAATTGGATTCAAGCCTCCAACAATCACAACGCCTGCTTTATCTATTCCTATAGGGATTTCCAGCAATGGCTTATTTGGTTCTCCTATGAGCAAAATGCCGCCTATCCCTTTATTTGTTATCGCTTCGGCAAGCCTTTTTGCCTCAGCAAGACAAACAACAGGAATTTCTCTGAAACTTGCAAGTATCCTCCCATGATGTTTTTTCACCGCTCCAATGACATCAGTCATCTTGCTTCTTATGAATATCTCCAGAGGATCCAGTGATGAGCCCTCATAGCTTATAAGGGATATAAACCGTATCGGGTTTCCATTTTCAGTCTCAACCACGCCGCCGAATCTTGATGTAACAGGTATGCCGGCCTTAAGAAAAATTCCATTTATCGTAACACTGCATACAGTGCCAAGTCCAATTTTGCCCTCAGGGATTAACACATCGCCAATCTTTTCTCCTCCACGGGCAAAGATTATTTTGTTGCTCATAACATAAGGAGACGAAAAAACCGGAGTTAAAATCCTGATTGCATCCTTTAGTCTTTCCTCAGGGAAATACGAAATATTCAATATCACATTGCCATCAAGAGTTTTAAGGTCCAGCGTTGTCTGATAAGACAGGGTCTCTATCTTGCTTATTATGAATCCGACCTTCTCTGACACAAGGGCATTCTTTAATTCCCGCCTTCCTTTTTCTGTAATCTTTCTTCCTTCTTTTCCGAACACCTCTGTATGTCCCCGCTCATCAAGAATTCTCAGATGATAGCGAACTGTCCTCTCCGTAAGGTCAATGCCATACAGTTTTAACTGCCGCGATATCTCTCTTGAACCTACAACATCTGTATACCTCTCAAGTATCTTGAGAATGGAAAGCATTGTTTTGTTCATTGTTTTGCCTCTTTTAGTGACAGTGTCAGTGATTAGTGTCAGTTAAATTATTTCAAATCGACACTTTTCACTAACACTGTTTCACTTTTTTCTATCCGAACAATATCCCCTATGCCTCTTTCATATCTGACTCCATAACATTAAGGTATTCCTGTTGCCTCTGCTGTCTCCTTAGTCAGCGAATAAGGTTTCATCAGGATTTGATTATTTTCAGCGCTTCTTTCCTGTAAGATTCCATCAAGTACGGGATACCTGTCACCTTTGCGCACTCCTCGGTCAATGACATCAACTCATTTCTTGTAATAGAATCAATATTAAAGCAGCGCGCTCCTGCCATCAACTGCTGTAATCCGACCTTGATTTTCTGCGAATAGCTGTAGATGCCGATTGCTCCTAACGGGATGTTGTGAATCTCTTTGCTGCCCACGAGGTTCTTTACCTCTTCATAACATACAAATATCTCTTCAACAGAAGAGCCGTACTCGCTGACATTCTTTGGAAGGTCATTCTCTTTTATCCACTTTGCGATATTCTTTCCGACCATGCCCGGAATCATTAATGCGCGTCCCATGCAAACAGCCTTTGTATAAGGTGCGCCTAATGCTAATGCCTTGAATATGCCGTCTTCACTGCTGAAGCCGCCGGCAAAGGCAATATCAGGAACACGCTCACCCCTGTCTGTCATTATCTTGCTGAATTCAGCTGCTGCAGCGTGCAGGTAAAGCGAAGGCATCCCCCATTCTTCCATCATACGCCATGGGCTCATGCCTGTGCCGCCCGGAGCTCCGTCAATCGTCAATAAATCGATTTTAGCCTTGGAACTCCATTTAATTGCCATTGCCAACTCACGCAAGCCATATGCGCCGGTCTTTAGCGTGACTCTCTTGAACCCGAGTTTTCTCAGCCTGGCGACTTCAGCGTAAAAGCCTTTCTCATCAATAAAGCCGAGACGGCTGTGACGCTCAAATTCCTTGATTGCTTTGTCTTTGAAAGCTGCCTGAACAACAGGGTCTGACGGATCAGGGGTTACGATATAGCCGCGCTTTTGCAATTCAAGGGCGCGCTCCAGAGAGTGCACTTTAATCTCGCCGCCAATACATTTGGCGCCCTGTCCCCATTTCAATTCTATTGTTTCAAGTCCATGCCTGTCAATGATGTACTCAGCAACTCCCAGACGGGTGTCTTCGACATTCATCTGCACAAGGATCTCGCCAAATCCATGATGATAGCGGCGATACGTTTCAATCCTGCGGTCCATATCCGGGGCTTTTGTTACCATGTGTTTGTTGTTTAATTCAAGGGCGGGGTCAATACCGCATACATTTTCACCACAGACAATTGTAACACCGGAAATCGCAGCTCCCACTGCAAAATGTTCCCAGTTTTTGCGCGCAATCTCAGTAGATCCGAGAGCGCCGGTAAAAATCGGCACCTTCATTTTTACCTTTTTGCTCCAGCCATACTCGGTTTCCGTGTTGACATTGGAAAATGTGGCGGTATCGGGATCGCCTTTTTGACCT
>CAZHHV010000157.1:0-4291 GCA_964532335.1 uncultured Nitrospiraceae bacterium | reverse complement strand
GCTATCATCTCTACTGTTATGGTTACGTTATCCCCGGGCATCACCATCTCCATTCCGTCAGGCAGCTCCGCTACTCCGGTTACGTCTGTGGTCCTGAAGTAAAACTGAGGCCTGTAGCCTTTGAAGAACGGCGTGTGCCTTCCGCCCTCTTCTTTTGTCAGTATGTATACCTCTGCCTTGAATTTGGTGTGCGGGGTTATAGAGCCGGGTTTTGCCAAGACCATTCCGCGCTCTACTTCTTCTTTGCCTGTGCCTCTTAACAGCACTCCTATGTTGTCTCCTGCACGGCCTTCATCAAGCAGTTTTCTGAACATCTCTACTCCAGTTGCCACTGTCTTTCTGGTTTCTCTTAATCCTATTATCTCTAATTCTTCTCCTACTTTGACTATGCCTCTTTCTACTCTGCCGGTTACTACTGTGCCTCTGCCTGATATGCTGAATACGTCTTCTATGGGCATCAGGAAGGGCTTGTCTATGGGCCGCTCAGGCGTCGGGATGTAGCTGTCTACTGCTGCCATGAGTTCGTGTACGCATTTGTATTCGGCTGCATTTATGTCCTTGCTTCCTGATTCCATTGCTTTTAATGCGCTGCCTTTGATTATCGGTATCTTGTCTCCGGGAAACTGGTATTTTGACAACAGTTCTCTTACTTCAAGTTCTACCAGGTCCAGAAGTTCCGGGTCGTCTACCATGTCTACTTTGTTCATGAATACTACTATGAAGGGCACTCCTACCTGTCTTGCAAGCAGGATGTGTTCTCTTGTCTGCGGCATCGGCCCGTCTGCTGCGCTCACTACCAGTATCGCCCCGTCCATCTGCGCTGCTCCGGTTATCATGTTTTTTACGTAGTCTGCATGCCCGGGACAGTCTACGTGCGCGTAGTGACGGTTGTCTGTCTCGTATTCTACGTGTGCTGTGGCTATGGTTATTCCTCTTGCCTTTTCTTCAGGCGCGTTGTCTATTGAGTCGTAGGCCCTGAACTGCGCCTGTCCCTTGAATGACAGCACTTTTGTTATTGCTGCCGTTAGTGTTGTCTTGCCGTGGTCTACGTGCCCTATTGTCCCTACGTTGCAATGCGGCTTCGTCCTCTCAAATTTTGCCTTCGCCATTATTGCCTCCTATTATGCATGATGCACGATTCATGATTCATGATTTCTAAAACCTGCATCTTGCATCTTATTATTATTCTCCCTTAACCTTTGCTACGATGACCTCAGCTATGCCCTTGGGCACCTCTTCATAATGGGAAAACTGCATTGTATAGTTTGCCCTTCCCTGCGTCTTTGACCTGAGGTCAGTAGCATAACCGAACATTCCTGAGAGCGGAACCTGAGCTTTTATTGCCTGCGCATTACCCCTTTTCTCCATTTGCTGTATCTTTCCTCTCCTGGAGCTAAGGTCTCCTATAACATCACCCATATAATTCTCCGGGGTAACCACTTCTATGCTCATCATCGGTTCGAGCAAAACAGGCTTTGCTTTTTTGGCAGCCTCTTTGAAACCGATCGAACCCGCAATCTTAAATGCCATTTCAGAGGAGTCCACCTCGTGATATGAACCGTCATAAAGCGTTACTTTAATATCTACAACAGGATATCCGGCAAGAACCCCTGAGTCCATAGCCTCTCTTACGCCTTTTTCAACAGCCGGGATATATTCTCTCGGTATTGTACCGCCTACAATTTTGTTCACAAACTCAAAACCCTTGCCATGAACAGGTTCGAGCTCTAAGTATACATGGCCATATTGTCCGCGCCCGCCGCTCTGCCTTATAAATTTTCCTTCTGCCTTTGACGCTGTCCTGATTGTCTCTCTGTAAGCAACTTGCGGCTTGCCGACATTAGCCTCAACCTTAAATTCTCTTAAAAGCCTGTCAACAATTATTTCGAGATGAAGCTCGCCCATTCCAGATATTATTGTCTGTCCTGTCTCCTCATTGTATGAAACCTTAAATGAGGGGTCTTCCTGAGTAAGCTTTCCCATCGCCTCATATAGTTTTTCGTGGTCAGCCTTTGTCTTCGGTTCAATCGCAACCGAGATGACCGGATCAGGAAATTCCATGGATTCAAGTATTACAGGTGACTTTTCATCGCATAAAGTATCGCCGGTGAGCGTATTCTTCAGGCCGACTATTGCGGCTATATCTCCTGCGGCAACCTCTTTTATTTCCTCGCGTTTGTTGGCATGCATTTTTAAAAGCCTTCCAACCCTCTCTCTTGTATCCTTTGTGGAATTGTAAATATATGAGCCCGCAGAAAGCACGCCGGAATATGCCCTTACAAATGTAAGCTGTCCCACATACGGGTCAGTCATCACTTTAAAGGCAAGCGCTGAGAATGGTTCACTTACATCTGCCTTTCTTACTACCTCAGAACCGTTGCCGGGCTTTGTCCCTGATACAGGAGGAACATCAAGTGGAGATGGAAGATAATCTACAATGCTGTCAAGCAGAAGCTGAACGCCTTTGTTCTTAAATGCGGTGCCGCATATTACAGGCGTCAGTTTCAACTGCATAGTGCCTTTCCTTAATGCTGCCCTTATCTCTTCTGCGCTTATCTCGTTGCCGCCAAGGAATTTTTCCATAATATTTTCATCAACATCAGATAACGCCTCAAGCATCTTCTCCCTGTATTGCCTGGCTGCCGGCATCATATCGTCAGGGATAGCGCCCTCCACATATTTTGCTCCGATAGTCTCATCGTCAAAAAATACTGCCTTCATTTCCACAAGGTCTATAGGGCCCCTGAATTTTTCTTCAGCGCCTATAGGTATCTGTATAGGCACCGGATTTGCTCCGAGCCTGTCCACCATACTTTGAACACTCATAAAAAAATCTGCGCCTGCTCTGTCCATTTTATTCATAAATGCTATTCTCGGCACCTTGTATTTATCAGCCTGCCGCCATACAGTTTCTGACTGGGGCTCAACACCCGCCACAGAATCAAAAACAGCCACAGCGCCGTCAAGAACCCTTAAAGATCTTTCAACCTCAATGGTAAAGTCAACATGCCCTGGCGTGTCTATGATATTAATCCTGTGGTCTTTCCAGAAACATGTGGTAGCAGCCGAGGTAATTGTTATGCCTCTTTCCTGCTCCTGAACCATCCAGTCCATGACAGCGGTGCCTTCATGGACCTCTCCTATCTTATACGTAACGCCTGTATAGTAGAGGATACGCTCCGTGGTCGTAGTCTTTCCTGCATCTATATGTGCCATGATTCCAATATTGCGTGTCTTTTCTAACAGAAAACTTGACAAAATCTTTCTCCCCTGCTCTCTTTACCATCTATAATGGGCAAATGCCTTATTAGCATCTGCCATTCTATGGACATCTTCCTTCTTCTTTATAGATGTCCCTGTGTTATTAAATGCATCAAGCAGTTCGCCTGCAAGCCTTTCCCTCATTGTCTTTTCCGCCCTTACGCGGGAATAGCTTATCAGCCATCTAAATGCCAGCGCCATGCGCCTCTGAGGCCTTATTTCCACAGGCACCTGATATGTTGCGCCGCCAACCCTCCGAGGTTTAACCTCCAGCACCGGCTTAACATTTTCCAGCGCAGTCTTAAAAAGCTTAAGCGGATCATTATTGGTTTTCTCCTTGAGAATATCAAATGCACCGTAGCATATTCTTTCAGCTGTTGCTTTTTTACCGTCTTCCATCAGCACATTGATAAACTTGCTGACAACCTTGCTGCCATACTTTGGGTCCGGTAAAATCTCGCGCTTTTCTGCAACTCTTCTTCTTGGCATCTATTGCTCCCTATGGGTCGTAGACCGTTATTTGGGCCTTTTGGCCCCGTATTTAGATCTTCCCTGTCTTCTGTCAGCAACGCCCATAGAGTCCAGCGTTCCTCTGATTATGTGGTATCCAACACCGGGGAGATCTTTAACTTTTCCGCCTCTAATCATCACTATAGAATGTTCCTGAAGATTGTGCCCGACTCCGGGTATATAAGCTGTAACCTCCATCCCATTCGTCAGCCTTATCCTTGCTACCTTCCTTAAGGCAGAGTTCGGCTTCTTGGGCGTAGTTGTATATACCCTGACGCAAACCCCTCTTTTCTGTGGACACATTCTGAGCGCAGGACTTTTCGTTGTCCTTTCCAGACTCTTTCTGCCATTTCTAACTAACTGCGCTATTGTTGGCACATTGCCTCCGTATCGTATTTTTTACAAAAAACAGATTCCACGGGAAAACTTTGAAATCTTACCAGAGAAAATATTTTTTGTCAACTGGTCGAATTGCCTCATCAAAAATCTATATGAAAGCGTATCGTTGCCTCACATAAGA
>CAZHHV010000156.1:0-4300 GCA_964532335.1 uncultured Nitrospiraceae bacterium | reverse complement strand
TCAACGATTCCTTTTTATCCTTTACTCCGGTAACATTTATTGTGAGTCAATTCGGGGCGGGAGATGTGATTGTTTTTCTGCAATACAAATTCGTATAATAGCCGGAGGTTAGCTAAGGAGAGTAACGATGAAATCATACAACATCGCAGTTATCCCCGGTGACGGCACAGGCCCGGAGGTTATCGCAGAAGGGATTAAAGTCCTGAACGCGGCGGAAGAAAAATTCGGATTCAAACTTAATCTCACATATTATGATTTTGGCGGAGACAGGTATTTAAAGACAGGAGAGGTTCTGCCTGAGAATGCAGTATCAGAACTCAAAAAACATAATGCAATCTATCTTGGCGCAATAGGACATCCTGACGTAAAGCCCGGCATTCTTGAAAAAGGCATACTCCTAAGATTGCGCTTTGAACTTGACCAGTATATCAACTTAAGGCCTGTAAAGCTTTATCCCGGAGTTGACTGCCCTTTAAAAGATAAAAAACCAGAAGACATAGATTTTGTTGTTGTCAGAGAAAACACAGAGGGATTGTATGTAGGAGCAGGAGGCGTTTTAAAAAAGGGCACAGCGGATGAAGTTGCTGTGCAGGAATCCATAAATACAAGGAAGGGTGTTGAGCGGTGCATCAGATATGCATTTGAATATTGCAGAAAAAGAAACAAAATTAAAAAGCTCACTCTTTGCGGAAAGACAAATGTGCTGACATTCGCATTTGACCTATGGGAGAGGACTTTCTATGAGGTTGCAAAAGAATATCCTGATATAAAGGCTGATTATGCTCATGTAGATGCAATAACAATGTGGTTTGTAAAAAACCCTGAGTGGTTTGATGTGATTGTCACTGACAATATGTTCGGAGACATCATCACTGACCTTGGCGCAATGATACAGGGCGGAATGGGCATTGCTGCAGGCGGAAACATAAATCCTAAAGGCGTTTCAATGTTTGAACCGATAGGGGGCTCTGCGCCAAAATATAAAGGAAAGAATGTTATCAATCCGCTGGCTGCAATATGCGCGGCAGGCATGATGCTTGAGCATCTCGGAGAAGAGAAGGCAGGCAAGACAATAGAAAAAGCTGTAATGAAAGTAACAGGGAAGCATCTTAAAAGCCTTGCAGCAGGGCAGATGGGCCACTCAACAACCGAGGTTAGCAATATGGTAAGCCGCTATGTTAAGGAGGCATAAAAATGGCAGTAAAGACTGAACATAGGAAGAAAATAAGAACACCTTTTACCCATCAGATCCTAATAAATAATTCAATAATGGGCAATGCTACGGATATAAGCGAAGGCGGTTTGTATGTGCATACAGGCAGGATGTTTAGCAGCGGGAGTTTGCTTGATATATCCGTGCATGTTAAAAGCCACACGCTCCGTTTCAAGGCAGAAGTAAAACACTGTGAAGAAGGGGTTGGGATGGGGCTTGAGTTTGTGGATATTGACCCCTCCAATCAGGAAGAACTAAAAAATATTTTAGCAGAATTAGAAGCAAAGACATCCGGTGCGGGCAAAAAGAAAATTTTGATTTTAGATTCTAACGAGGCAGTAAGAAGGATGAATAAAAGCAGACTTGTTTTAGACGGGTTCAGCGTGCTGGAAGCAAAGGACACAGAAGAAGCGCTAAAAATACTTGAAGAAGAACAGGTGGACATGGTCATCCTTGACATTTGCGTGGAGCCGATGAATGGTTTTGAAACAATATCACTTATCAGGCAGATGAAGGATATTCCTGTAATAGCATGGGCTGTGAAAAGCGCTCCTGATGTGATGGAGCAGGCCATGAATGCCGGCGCCACTATATTTCTTCAGAAGACGACAACCTCGCCCATAAAGATGAGCGAGAACGTTAAGAAGCTGCTGGGAAAATAACTCAAATGCTCCCTTCAGAGATTGAGAGGTTAGTAAACGAAGCAAAAGCAGCAAGAAAAAAGGCTTTTGCACCTTATTCCGGTTTTACAGTCGGAGCTGCACTAATAACTAATGGCGGTAAAATCTACCACGGCTGCAATATAGAAAACCCATCATTAATGTTGAGCTTTTGCGCCGAAAGGGCTGCGCTTATCAATGCCCTTGTGGAAGGCGAAAAAAAATTCAAGGTGCTTGCAATTGTATCAGGCAATAAAGATTATTGTTTTCCGTGCGGCGCCTGCAGGCAGATGATTGCCGAATTTGCGCCCGGCATTGAAATATATCTTGCAGCGGACAAAGGCATAAAAAAGTTCTCTATCTCTGAACTCCTGCCGCATCAGTTTAAGAAAATATAATATTACGGATGTTCAAGCAGTGATGCCTGAGGCATTATGCGTTTGTACTGCTCATAAGTTACTGCTGAATTCCACCTGTCTGTAATCTTGCCTATGCCTATTGCGCCGAAGAACAATCCTATAATTAAAATAGCGAAAACAAGCGGATTCAATATCCTGCGCTTTGAGAATGAGATATCAAGAGCGCCTTTTGCAGGGCAATGGCTTACGCAGGCAAGGCATCCTGTGCATTCAGGGGATTTTATTCTTACCTTTTCTCCGACAGGCAAAGTTGCAGGACAGTTTTTTGTGCATCTCTCGCAGTCAATGCATGCATCCTCATTCCTCGTTATCTTCAGCGGACTGCACAGGCTCAGAATTCCGAGGAGGGCTCCGTAAGGGCACAGATACCTGCACCAGAAATTCTTAAGGAACAGCGAGGCGGTGAATAAAATCACGAGCGTAATAAATGTAACCAGCGACATCTTTGTAAAAAAATAAAGCATCTTAACGTCCGCAATCACGTAATAGTCTCCCTCAAGAAACTTGAATATCTCTGAAGGAGGCATTTTTACGACAATCACATAAATAAAAAACATCATGAGGAGGTATTTCAGAGACCGCAAGGGATAATCAATATGCCTGTTGAGGATGAAATTCTTGCCTGATATTTTTTTACCGAGCTTCCATGTTAAATCCGACAAAGCTCCGACAGGGCATATCCACCCGCAGAAGCTTTTTTTCAGAAGCAGTGACATCACGACTGCCGCAATAAATATCACAAGCCCGGCAGGATGGATGCGGTCAAATATCCCTGTTGTAATCCAGAGTTTTAATGCCATCAAAGCGCCTATTGGAAGGAACCCTTCAACTGAGGGAGGCCTGCCGATGGCCGGGGCGTATGTATTGCCGGAAGTAAAATGGGCCACAAAAAAATAGAATTTATACCCGGCATAGATGAGTAAGAAGAAAATGCACCACTGAACTGTATATCTTATGTATCTGATGTAAGAACGGTCAACATTTTCCATGTTGTTATCTTAACCGGTTTCTTATCGGGGGGGTATGATTTAAATCAGGTACGGCTTCAAGGTCAATTATAGTTGTTCCTTCTTACCTCAATAGCGACAGGTGATATTTTGAGACATCGTCAGAGCGCTTTGTGCAGTTTACTATCGCGCGCATAGTATTTTCTCTTAGTTCCCCCTTTATATCTAAAACGCCTGTGAAATGTGCCTGCAAAAATTTTGCCCGTTCAAACTCATAAAGCTCATGAAACTGCACCCATGTTTTCATCTTAAACCAGTCAAAATTGGGATTAATGACATAGATATTCTGCTGGCTGTGGCAGCCTTCTCTCTCAATACCGAATTTCTGCTTGGAGGTTGTTTTGCAGCAAAGATAAGGCTCGTTGTCTTTTGGCGTATTAAGAACTATTATTAATTTCTCGCCTGATTGGCCGTTGTGAAACTGGAAATCCCTGTGGAAAAGGATTGTCCCTTTATTCATTAAAGGCTTTTTTAAGCTCCTTCTTCTCTTTTATCCTCTCCACTACTTCGTCTAAAGACAGGGAACCTTCAGTATCATCCAAGGCAAGCGTGTAATCTATCTGAGCACATTCGCCTTTTGTTTTAATTGTCTTATCCCATGGATGATTAGGCAGGTGAGATGCTTCAACCATATCCTTTGCCTCAGCATCTCTGAAAATAAAGGCTACTTTTTCAAGCAGGCGCAGCTCGCGCTTTGTAAAATATTTATCATCAAATTTCTTTTTAGGTTTCAGCTCGACAAATGTCTTTTCATTATTCGTTGGCGGGATAGATATATTCGTCTTTAAATCAGCAGGCGGTTTTTCTATCTCTTCAAAAAGTTTTTTGGGAACAGGCCCGTAATTCCATGCAAAATAATCCATGTTGGTAACAGACCGCCCTGTTTCCCTGAAATGCATAAAATCAAGGTAATACAAAAGCTTGAACAGCTTTGTCTTTCCGCAGGATTTTGTATTGCTCAGGAAATAGATTATAGAATTGAGCAGTTTCTCTCTGTCATGC
>CAZHHV010000155.1:0-4370 GCA_964532335.1 uncultured Nitrospiraceae bacterium | reverse complement strand
GCGCTGACGGCCAGATACTTAGCCAGAAGGTCTCGATGGTGGCGCGGCTCAGAGAGACACTTAAGAAGGCAGAGAAAGACGGCGACATTGCAGGTGTTATCTTAAAGATAAACTCACCAGGCGGCACGGTTGCTGCAAGTGACATCATCTATCACGAACTTATTGACTTCAAGAGGAAAAAGGGAATACCTCTTTACGCCTGCATAATAAGCCTCGGCACTTCAGGCGGATATTATGTGGCAACTGCTGCTGATAAAATTTTTGCCCACCCTACTGCCATAACAGGCAGCATAGGCGTCATTGCGCTTAAGTTCAATATAGAGGGATTGCTCACAAAGATAGGGATTGAGAACGAGACGATCAAATCCAGAGACAAAAAAGACCTGTTTTCCCCTTTCAGGGCCACCACCCCTGAGGAGAGAGAGATTATTCAGAGGATAATCAACAGCATGCATAACCGCTTTGTTGATGTGGTATTTCAAAACCGCAAAAGCCTGATAAAAAGGGAGGAGCTCGAAGCCCTTTCTGACGGACGCATATACACAGCTGAACAGGCATTAGAGGCAAAACTTGTCGACCATATCGGCTATCTGAATGAGACTATCGACGCTATGAAAAAAACACTCGGGGTAAAGGAAGCAAAGGTTATCACATATCACCGCCCCGGGGAATATAAAGGAACCATTTATTCAGCTTTTCCGGAACAATCACATATTCTGCACCTTCTCAGAGAGGGATTCGGGCACTTCTCTCAGATCGAATTCATGTACCTATGGATGCCGTAATTTTCGCCCCGTCTCTAATGACCAATTTGTCAAATGCATGTATTCATCACAGCGGCAAACCACTATGGATTCAAAAAATTCACATTTTGTGAATTTTCACTTGACAAAGGCAGTGGCAATGCTGAAAATAGGCATAAATTGTCTTGTTTTTAGTCTTTTTTAGGCTAACAAAATACATGTAAAAAGGGGGCGAACAGACAAAAAACAATTTTTCAGTATGTTATAGGTTGTTGGAAGCATCGGGGATATCTTTTAAGATATATATTTTCAGCAAGGAGGTTGAAATGAAAAGATTTTTTATCGGATTGTTTATAGTTGGTTTTGTTATCACAGTTAGCGCTAACGTCTTTGCACAAACAGAAGAGAAAAAGGGAACTGAAACTGAAGGTAAAAGGGTAATAGAAGAGCAAGTGGTACTTAAAGACCCAACTGTTGCAGAACCTAAAAAATGGCTTATTGGCGGCAGCCTTGAATACTGGTATATAAGCGGCGATTATACTGAATTTGATTCTACCGGCAAGAAGACAGCAGACGGCACTATAGATGGCGGTATGCCGGGGGGGAATATTACTATTGGATATGACAAATTTACGCTCCAGTATGCATACAGGCCCGGAGATTTCGATATTGACAAGAAAATGACGGGTACGAACGTTCAGACAAAGTTAAATCAGGACCAAAAGGAACATGAGATCGTGGCTCGCTATCTGTTTACAACAGACAAACTGTTCAACTTTTATGTTCTCGCTGGCTACAGCCGTATTAAAGTTGACGAGACAGAGGATATTGTCACATCCGGCTGGGTTTGGACATATAACAGTAAAACGCGCTATTCAAGGACAACTGAGTACAACTCAGCCTTGGCAGGAATTGGTGTGATTATACCGCTTACAAAAAGCAAAGATCTGGGGATACGAGGCGATATTAGAGGAATGTTTACAGATGCTGAATGGAAAAGGGATGATGGACGCACGGTATCGGGCAGCGGAGTTGGGGGCGGCGGAACTTTGACAGGCTACTGGAATATCTACAAAGGTATAAATCTGCAGGTGGGCGGCAGAGCTCAATTCCTGAACGGAGGAGATGTCGGGTGGAAGTATTTAGGAGGCGCGTTTGCAAGTTTAGGGTATACCTATAGATTCTAAATTTCAAAAAAAATCGTTCTTAGTAATGCCGCCTGTCATGGAGACAGGCGGCATTATGTGATACGATAAAGTATGAGCTTCGCAGTCAGGTGTATTATCATCTCCTTTTCAGTTCTGGCGCTATTCAGCAGTCCTTCATACGCTGAAAACAAGGCTATACTCATCGGAATCAGCCAGTATTCTGATCCCGACATGAGTGACCTTGCATATGCTGATAAAGATGTTGAGGCATTCCACTCAGTCCTTGTTGATTTTGCAGGGTATAAACCATCCGATATTGCTATGCTCTTAAACAGCAGGGCCACAAAAAATGAGATATCAAATGCAATAGTGAGCGCTGTTAAGAAAAGCCAGAAACAGCCGCTTAATCACTTCATATTGATGTTTGCAGGCCATGGAGTGCCTGCTAAGATTCAGTCCAGTAAAACAAACAGCTTCCTGGCGCCTCACGATGCAGCGATAAACCAATTCTTCCTTGAGGGAGAATTAATGAGCAATGAGACCTTCATTAACAGAGCGTGGCTTGTGAAGCAGCTATCCTCCATAAATGCCAAGCAGGTCATTATAATACTTGACTCATGTTACAGCGGAGCTAAGGATTTCGGCGAGTTATTTGCGCAAAACCTTGGGTTGAATGTTAATTACATGGGAAGTACCGACGGTTCAAGGGGAGTTGTGGTCGTAAAAAGAAAAGTTGGATATGAAACAGTAGAAAACAGCATAGCCTTCATCGCATCTAGTAAAGATAATCAGCAATCTGCTGAATACAGAGAACTCAAACATGGCGCCCTTACCTATGCCATCTTTGAGTATCTTAATAATGTCAGAAAAGAAACTGACATCAATGAGCAAAAAGAGATAACAGTGGGCAATGTTTATGCCAATATCTCAAAGATGTTTGATACTGTAACGGTTAGCGGCACGCCCCTGTCTGCTGTTCATCAACCTGTGCTGTTCCCAATACCTGATTATGATAATGTGAAGGGCATGAAGTTTGTTTCCGTCAGAGGAACCAAAATGCCTGAGATCAAGCCTGAAATCAAGCCTGAAATCAAGACGGGCACTATCCATATTACAACTGACCCGGAGGGGGCTGAGATTTATGTAAATGGAGCAACTACAGGCAGATATTCTAACTCCATCATGGAGCTAACCGAAGGAAAACACATGGTCTCGCTATACCTTTCCAAAACAAACTATAGCCACACTTTCATAGTTGATGTGAAAGCCGGCACCAAGGAACAGATGAGGATACTCCTCAGAGGAGATCTGGAGGTTGAATCGTATTCTGACAAACCCGGTCAGACAGCTCCAAAACTGGATGTATATATTAATGGTCAATATGTGGGGAAAACAGAACTAAACCTGAAGAACCTTGTTGCAGGAACTCACACCCTAAAAGTTCATACCGAAGGCGTGACAAAAGAAAGGCATATAGAAATAAGGCCTGCTTCTCCTTTGCTGGTCAGATATAAGATAATCAGAGTGCAGGCGCCGCCTCCGATTAAAAAGGATGAAGGGGTCATGGACGTAACTTTTTAATTATGTCATTCCCGCTTTCGCGGGAATGACAAAGTGGGAATCATATTCTGACTTGAAGTAGTCATGAAAAAGAAAACAAAAACAAACATAAAAATTAAATGTCTATGCCTGGCGGTAATTTTAATTCTGGTTGCAGGATGTGCAACCAGAGGTGGAAGTGAGAGAGTAGGTCAAGCAGTAATAACAGGAATAGATATAACAGACAATAAACTTAATATTGTTGCCGATAAGCCATTAACATCTTCTATCCGTGTGTCTCCTGACGACTTGCATAAGGTAATTGTCGAGGTTCCGGATGCACGTCTGGGGATAACCTCCGTCAAGATAAAATCGAATAGCACAGGAATAGTAGAGATTGTCTCCTCTCTGGTAGAAGAACCTCTATTAGCACGATTTGAAATACTCCTTCGAGCGCCTGTAACTTCATTACCTGTGAGCATGGAATCTGCAAGTTCTGTGGATAATAAAGATACTTCTCTGTCAATCAAGGTAAAAGAAAAGCCTAAAGTAAACGGTGTAGAAATAGTATTTGAGGAATCACCAGCGCCACAGGAAAAAATTCAAAAGGCCGAGTTATTTGAAGCACGGAAAGAAGAGAAAGAAGTAGAATCAGGGGATACTAATAAGAAATCCGTACCTTTACGGATTATTATTGTGTCTGGTGAGAAGGATGCCAGTGAAATCCTTTCCGAGCTTAAGAAAGGCAAATCATTTGCATTCCTCGCAAAGGAGAAATCCATCGACGAAAGTAGAGGGGGATACGGCTATATCGGGAATGTTGCTATCAGTAAGCTCAAAGCTCCTTTAAGGGAGGCCGTAACACGGCTGAAAGATGGCGAGACTAGCGGTGCAATCAAGCTCGAAGATGACAGGTATGCGATTGTACAGGTAATAGACC
>CAZHHV010000154.1:0-4438 GCA_964532335.1 uncultured Nitrospiraceae bacterium | reverse complement strand
GCAGAAGTTCATTCCTGACTTTTTCAACCATGCCTGCGCTTAAAAAGACCACCATCGTTGCCTTGTGTTTTGATAGTTCGCTCAGTCTTTCTGTCCCGGGTACAGGTGTCCTTCCCTCTATCCGCGTGAATATAACTGTCTGGCTTATCTCAGGGATTGTAAGTTCCTGTCCGAGTATTGCAGCGCCTGCCATTGCGGATGAAACGCCTGGGATAACTTCGTATCCGATATTTAACTCCCTGAGCTTTTCTATCTGCTCTGATATCGCGCTGTAAAATGATGTGTCACCTGTATGAAGCCGCGCGACCTTTTTGCCTGATTCAACAGACTTTCGAATAATCTCGGTTGTTTCATCAAGCGTCATGGAAGCCGAGCTATAAACCGCAGCCTTTATGCCTTTGAGCAGTTCCGGATTTACGAGACTCCCAGCATAAATTACAACATCAGCGCTGTCAAGCAGCTTTCTGCCTTTAATTGTTATAAGTTCAGGGTCTCCTGGACCGGCGCCTATAAAATAAACCTTGCTCATTTTTTCACAATTACCATTGAGAAATAGTTAAGGTCTTCTTTTTTTGCGTCCCTGATATTCTTAAATACCTTTTCATCCTCCATGCCTGCCCTTGATATATATATTGCATTGTTCAGTAAGTTCATTTCAGTGAGGGTATGCATTATGCCTTCAAAGACTTTATTAACCTTCATCAGCACTACAGTGTCAAATTTTTCCAGCGTTTCCCTTAGGTTCTCAATATAATTTGCGGGCAGGATTGCGATCTTTTCATCAGCAAGCCCAAGGGATATCTTTGCCTTTGCAGCAGAGGCGTTTATGGAGGACACGCCGGGTATTATATCTATCTTTAATTCAGGGTTTGATTCAAGCAGCCTGTCATATAAATAAAAAAAAGTGCTGTAGATTGCAGGGTCTCCTAATGCGATAAATGCTACATCAATCCCCTTATTAAGCCTGCTCAGGATATTTTTTACAGTCTCAGCCCATTTTGCATCCAGCTCAAGATCTTTTGAACGCTGAACGCTGAACGCTGAACGCTGAACGCTTTTAGTCTTTCTCATCGGAAAGTGCGCTTCTATAATCTCTTTCCCCTCAAGGCTCAATGCCTTTTGTACGATAGACAAGGCGAGGCTGCTTCCTTCCTCTCTGCCTTTTGGAACGCAGATGCACTTAACTTCCCTGAGAATCCGCGCTGCCTTTAGTGTCAGCAATTCCGGGTCTCCGGGGCCAACACCTATGACATAGAGTTTTCCTCTCATTACTGTTTCACCCCTGTGATTATAAATACAGGATTTAAGGCGCTCATGTGCCGTTTGCCTGATACAGTCTTTGAGCGTGATACAGAGACTTCAGATACTTCTACAGCGAAGCCTTTATTCTCAAGTGATTTAATTGCCTCATTCAGGGTTTCTATCGTTATTGCATTTATCACGACAATCCCGGATGATATTTTGCTGCTCACAAATTCAATAATATCTTTAATCGTTCCTCCGCTGCCGCCTATGAAAACCCTGTCAGGGGCCGTGAGGTTTATCAAAACATCAGGCGCCTGCCCTTTTATTATTTCAATATTGGTTGCGTCAAATTTAATCCTATTGTCTTTTATATTTTTAATCTGCTCCTCGTCTTTCTCAATAGCAAATACTTTTATTTCAGGATACAGCCTTGCAGCCTCTATTGATACAGAGCCTGAGCCTGCGCCTATGTCCCATAGCACGCCTCTTTGAGGAAGTCTCAGCTTGTGAATGGTTACTGCTCTCACTTCATCTTTAGTAATAAGTCCCCTTGAATGAATAATTTCGGTTTCTGATAAACCGAATTTGATCTTATCTGTCATTGCGGCTTGTCCGCAATCTTTCTTTACGCTTTCAGACAGCTCGGAAGGATTCCCGACAAGTCGGATCGACTCTCCGCTGAGACTCGCTTCGAGCGGGAATGACGAAAGTGAATTCCCCCTAATAACCACCACATTCGGCTCTGAAAATTCCATCCCCGCAATCTCTTCAGGTGTCCCCTCTGTTATTTCTTCATCAGGATAACCCAATTTTTCGCAGACATACATTTTTATAGCTGATAGCTGATAGCTGATAGCTGATAGCCTTAAAAACTCTTTTGCAATCTCTGCAGGATTGTTTTCCTTATCCGTAAGAATGGCGATTTTGAGATGTTTTTGAAGTAAATACGGAATATCATCCAATTCGTACGGCAGCCTTCTTCTTTTTGCAGGATCCGGCCCGCCGTGAAGGCTCATTAAAAATGCATCATCCCATGATTCTTTTATCCGCGCAAATGCCACCTGAATGCTTGATAAGTCAGGCAATATCTCCACCATGTCTTTCCCGAATTCTTTGACAGCCCTTCGTCCAATGCCAAAAAACATGGGGTCTCCTGAAGCGAGAAGGACGATATCAGAGCCCAGAGCACAAAACCCAGAACTCAGACTTTCACCCTCTCCCTTGCCCTCCCCCCTCGAGGGGGAGGGGTGGGTGGGGGGGAATACAATTTGTGTTTTGATAAAATTTATTGTCTCATCTACCTTATTAATCACTTTTATTTTGTCCTTAACCTTTTCAAACTCTTCATACCCTTTAAAAACCTCAAAGAGCCTTTTGGATGCGAGGATGATTTCAGAAGCCAGAACAATTTCCCTTGCCCTATCGTCTAAAGCTTTATAGCCAATACCTATGACGTAGATTTTACTCACTTGATTCTATTATATCTCCTTCGTATGACACGAGATGAACATTGACAGGTATGCCATGTGAAATTTTTTCCGCATATTTTTTAGCAGCAAGGCAGACCTTTCTGAAAAGTTTTGAATTATGAGTTGCAAGCTGCGGACTGATAAAATCAAAAATCTCCATTGCAGTATTAAAAGGCTGAGGGCTGAGAGCTGAGGGCTGAAGGCTTCTTAAAAACTCCACTGCCTTTTTTAAATCAATCGCTCCATGCTTGACATGTGTTTGTGGAGTTGCCATAGCAATCTTCAGCATCTTTGCCCACTGTGCGCATAAATGGATTTTTTTAAATTCATGTTTTTTTGCTTCAAGAAGTGAAAATTCGAGGTAATCACCCATCATGACATAACATTCTTCAGGCAGATTATATTTTTTCATGTGTGCAAGTTCTGATGCCCTTCCTGCAGAAAGTACTATTTCATTTTGTCCCATTGCCTTTGCCACATCCATTGATGACCTGATGGTTGCTGTCCATGCATCTGAGGATACAGGCTTCACTATCCCCGTTGTCCCGAGTATGGAAATCCCGCCCATAATCCCCAGCCTTTGATTCAGGGTTTTTTTTGCAAGTTTCTCACCGTCAGGGACTGAAATGGTTATCTCCAGAGCAGTAGAGCAGTAGTGCAGCAGCGCAGTAGTATTTTCGGCTTTAGACTGTTGCTCTTCTGCTCTTCTGCTCTTCTGCTCTATAATCGCTTCCATTACCGCCTCTCTTATCATCTTTCTTGGCACCGGATTTATTGCCGCTTCACCAACAGGTATTGGCAGGCCCGGTTTTGTAACAATGCCTACGCCTTTGCCGCCTTTTATTAGCAGCACAGTAGCGCAGCAGTGCAGTAGCGCAGTAGTTGATAACGCTTTGTCTTTATTATGCTGCTGTTCTGCTGTTCTGCTGTTCTGCTGTTCTAAAAATCTCACTTCCGCTACTATCTCCGCTCCATTTGTTACATCAGGGTCATCCCCGGCATCTTTAATCACGGATACGGTTGATGTAAGTTGTGAATCGTGAATCGTGAATCGTGAGCTGTGAACTGGAAAACTTACCCTGCTGCCATCCGGAAAGGGAATTTCTATCTCACGGCAAACAGGTGAATGGGTAAATGGGTGAATGGGAAAAGATTGTTTGTTTTTTGATTCACCAATTAACCGATTCACCGATTCACCGTTCATCAGTATCATTGTCGCTGCCTTTGCTGCCGCTGCTGCACAGGCTCCGGTCGTATAGCCTGAGCGCAATTTTTTATTTTTCGATGCCACGTCTTGCCTTGACCCCTTTACTTTTATAATGCTTCACCTCTTTCATTTCAGTGACAAGGTCAGCTTTTTGTATAACTTTTTTGTGAGCATATCTGCCTGTGATTATAAGCTCTGTGCCTTTTGCCTTCGCATCCATAATCTTCAACAGGTCTTTTGTAGAAACGAGATTGTATTTTACAGCTACATTTATTTCGTCAAGAACTACCACATCATATTTGCCGGAACTAACGATATTTCTTACTTCTTCAAATCCGTCCTGCGCTGCTTTTACATCACTCTTATCAGGAGCCCTTTTAAGAATAAAGCCTTTCCCATATTGCTTTATAGTTATTAAATCTTTCAGTCTTTCTATAGCTTTATGTTCGCTGCACTCCCTGCTTTTTATGAACTGTGCAATAAAAACCTTAAGCCCTGCGCCTGCCGACCTTAAGGC
>CAZHHV010000153.1:0-4530 GCA_964532335.1 uncultured Nitrospiraceae bacterium | reverse complement strand
GACTTCAGCCCCTATTCTGACAGACCCGTGAATCTTGCCTCTCTACGAGCCATCGGCAATCCAGCCACAGCCTCCTGACAATAATATTGCAGGGGACTGTCCCCGTATCTGGTAATGTGTTTTTCAGGTTAGGGCACTTGCGGATATTTTATAACTATGTCCTCACCTGTCAGCGCCTCAATAAGAAATGTCTTCAGATATTTTTTTTCATTATCCGTTAATCCCAGCTTTTTTAGGGTTTTATTTCCCTTTCCTCCGCCCATGTTAAAAAATTCTATAACCTCGTCAAGAGTATTGAAGACTCCGTTATGCATGTATGGGCCTGTCTTTGAGATGTCTCTTAATGTCGGTGTTCTGAATGCCTTCCAGTCCTTTTTCTTTTTTGTAATCAGGTATCTGCCGGGGTCTTCCTTAAGGTTTTTATAGTCTTTGTAATGATAGACCTTTGCCACAAATCTCATTGTCGCAATAACTCTTGGATCATTCAGAAGCGCAGGGTTTTCAAGCACGTTCAATGCGTAGAATTTGTCGTCGGCTAAATTTACTCCATAGTGGCAGTCGGCGCACTTTCCCTTGCCTTTAAATACCTCAAGTCCTTTTTTTGCATCCTGCGATAAGGCTTTTTTGTCGCCATTGAGATATTTATCAAGCGGGGAATTAACAGAGACCAAAGTCCTTTCAAATGCAGCAATAGCCATGGCAATCCTTTCCCTTGTAACCTCGCCTCCAAAGACTTTTTTAAACGCCTCAGCATATTCAGGCACTACTCTTATTTCCTCCTCAACAAAGTCAAGGTTCTGATTCATCTCAAATGCGGACATTAATGGAAAGAGCGCTTGGTCTTCAAGCGATTTAGCCCTTCCGTCATGGAAAAGGTTTTTAAAGAATGCGACATTGATGAGTGTTGGAGAATTTCTCCAGTTCTTTGTTGTCGGATAGCTTAGCGCTATGTCAAGCCCGTCTGTAAATGCCTGTTCAGGGTTGTGGCATGTCGCACAGCTCATCGTGCCGTCGCCTGAAAGTCTCCTGTCAAAGAAAAGCTTTTTGCCAAGTTCTATCTTATCCGGCGTCTGAGGATTATTTGCAGGCACAGAGACGGATTTAAAGGGTTCAAGATGACCCGCGTAGGTAGACAATGGGAACACAAAAAGAATCAGCATTAAGAATCCGTATATTGTCATTGCGGCTTGCCCCGTGCGAAGCTTTGCTTCTATCGGGGCTTGTCCGCAATCTTTCTTACGATTCCGAGCAAATCGGAACGATTCCCGACAAGCGGGAATGACAAGCTGCCTTAGGCGGAGGTCTCTTCGCAGCGACATGCTGACTGCTGACGGCTGATAGCTGATAGCTCTATTTTTTTGCATTTCTCAATTCCTCCTCAATAATCTTTTTCAAGTATTCGTAAGGCCTGTTGCCTATGACCTTTCTGCCGTTGATAAAAAGTGTTGGCGTGTTGTATAAATCCATTTCAATTGCAAGTTTTTTATCCCGCTCTATTATTGCAGAGTGTTTCATCTTGTCAAGCGACTCTGTGAAAGCTTTTATATCAAGATTTATCTCTTTTGCATATTTTATCAGGCTCCCCCTGTCAAGCTGAGGAGATTTTTTGAGCAGGAGATGGTGCATCTCCCAGAACTTGCCCTGCTCATTAGCAGCCATCGCAGCCTCTGCCGAGATATGCGAGAAGTCCCTGTATTTGTAAGGATAGTGTTTGACGATAAGGCGGATTTTCCCTTTATATTCCTTCATTAATTTTTCAACGACCGGACCGGCCGCAGCGCAATGGGGTCACTGATAGTCAAGAAATTCAATTATTGTTACAGGAGCATTTGCAGGGCCTAAAACAGGGGAGTCAAGAAGAGGGACATTATATCTTTTTTCTTCAGCGAAAGAATAGGGTGCGAGAAATAAGATAAAGAGGATGATTAAAAGTTTTTTCTTCACAAGGATTCACCTTTTCTTAATACCTGCTTATTATTAATTTTATCACCTCTCAGAAAATATGCAATAAAAAAGCGGGATGGGCTATTTTGCCTATCCCGCCTCTCTTGCTTTCAATTTAAATCAATATGAAACTAAAATCCCATTTTCTGAACCCATTTTGCGTGTCTCTTTTTCGCCCACTCCAGAGGAACAGTGCCGTATATCATTATCCTGAAAGTTCCCGGATTTGCGAGAGTCCCGAGATAGATATGCAGCGGGATGGCTATTACCAAAAGGTCAAAGGCTATATTATGAGCCAGATGTGAAAGAAGCACCCACTTTCTTATGCCGGGCATAAGCCAGATGATTAATCCGGACGCTGCGATACAGTATCCTGTTACAAGCAGCATAAGATAAAACAGTTTTTGTCCTGTGTTGATTATATCCTGCGGGGGAACCGATGCCTTCCTGGAAAAATATCCGCCTGCCTTCAGTATCCATCCTATATCATCAGAACTGAACCTTAAAGAAACGGGAAGGTAATTGAACATTGAAAAAAACAGCGCCGCAACAAATACAACACCAGCCCAGTTGTGTATTACCTTCATCTGATTGAAATTTCCAAATATGGAATTCATCAGCTCGATTTTGAATAGGAAGCCAAATCCGCTTATCACCAATATGAAAAAGCTTACTGCCATAATCCAGTGGTTGAATATTTCAAAGGCGTTTGCTTTTTTAACCATGTTGTTAGCCATTGTCATTTCACCTCCTCATCTTTTTTGGGGCCGAAGGCAACATAATGAACGAGTGATGCGACTGCCGCGCCTCCGATACCCCAGTAGGCAAGCGGTTTAAGAACCTTGTGCCAGAAGACGACACTTTCAGGGATTGCTGGGCTTTCCTCCATCCCATAAACCTTTGGAGCATCTTTAAATGCATAGAGGACTCCGAGCCCTCCGAGGTCTGCCTCTCCGTAAAGTTTTTGTAAGCCGGCAGTTTTTGCCTTGCCCATCAAAGTGTCTCTGTCGCCGTAGGATATTGCCCCTGTAGGACATGTCTTTGCACATGCAGGTTCGAGTCCCTGCGATATTCTGTCAGTGCAAAGATGGCATTTTGTGATTTTATCTTTTTCATCGTATCTTGGGACATTGAAAGGGCATCCTGCAACGCACAGTTTGCATCCGATGCATTTTTCCTTATCAAAACCAACAGCGCCTTCCTTTGTTTTAAATAAAGCGCCGGGCGCAGGACATATCTTCATGCATCCTGCGTCATCGCAGTGCATGCACCTCTGGCTGACGAACAGCCACCTTACCGGATTTGTCTCTGAAGGCATCTCTACATACCGTATCTTGTTGTATAAATTAGGTGTAAGGTCAGGCGGATTCTCAGTCGTGCCTTTATTTACTGTTTTTGCAGCAGGAAGCTGGTTCCATGATTTGCAGGCTGTCTGGCATCCCCTGCATCCTATACATAATTCCGGAGAAATCACTAATGCTTTTCTTGACATGTCATCACCCCCTATGCCTTTTCTATGTTGACCATAAAGGCCTTTGTTTCAGGTATAAGTGTATTTGCATCTCCGATTGTCGGCGTGAGGAGATTACCGCTGTCTCCGCCGCTTCCATCCTCGGGATACTGCCATCCGAAACACCACGGCAAACCTACCTGATGAACAGTGGTGTTCATCACCTTAAAGGGCTTGAACCTGTCAGTTACCCACGCAATTGCCCATACCTTGCCGCGGCCAGAGGATACAGTAACCTTATCCCCGCTCTTTATCCCCTTTTCTTTTGCAAGTTCGTTGCTGATCTCAACAAACTGCTGGGGCATCATTTCCATCTGCCAGGGTTCGTGTCTTGTAAGCACACCTGTCTGCCAGTGCTCTGATACGCGGTAAGTTGTTGCCACGTACGGATACCTTATGTCGCATGAGAAGAATACGTCTTCCGGTAGTCCGCCTTTTTCTGCAGGTGTATCGTGAGGCCCTTTAACAGCATAGAACAATTTTACGGTCGGATTTATCCTGTGTTTTTTGGATAGCGGATTTTCCTGAACAGGGCATTCCAGCGGCTCGTAATGCTCAGGGAACGGCCCGTCAGCAAGACCCGGCCCGAATATCGCACCCATACCGTCAGCCCTCATGATAAACGGATATTTGCCTGCTTTCTCGTCAGCCAGCGGAGGCGCCGGCCCGTCAGGCACATCTCCATCCCATCCGGGAGCGGTCTTTTTTGTCTTAGGGTCCAGTTTATTGGGATTCCATTTGATAACAGCTCTCTTTGAATCCCACGGTTTGCCCTGTGGGTCAACAGATGCGCGGTTATAGATTATCCTTCTGTTTAAAGGCCAGCACCACGCCCATTCAGGATACATGCCGAGCCCTCCTATGTCCTTCTTGCCCCTTCTTGCCATCATATTTACAACCTTGTCGTCTTTTTCAGTATAACTTCCGCTGTACAGCCAGTTTCCGCAGGACGTGGTCCCATCTGCCTGTAATGTGACAAAGTTTGTAGCGAGATGTCCTTTTTTGCCAAGCTGTTTCGGAGGGGTTGCTTTTTTATCAAAGAGATCTTCAAGGTAATAGCCGTTAATCTCTTTTGC
>CAZHHV010000152.1:0-4541 GCA_964532335.1 uncultured Nitrospiraceae bacterium | reverse complement strand
AACTGGGAGCAATAATTGACAGGAGCTCTGAAAAGATAAAATTAAGGCAAGAGTTGATGTTATGCAAAAGAGGGCTGTATCCAATTATAGGAAGGAGTAAGGCTGTGCAGGGGCTCATTCACATAATTAATCTTATGGCTGAAAACCATTCCACTACATTGCTGATACAGGGTGAAACAGGGACAGGCAAAGAACTTGTTGCAAGGAACATCCATTTATTAAGCATGAGGGGGGAAAACCCGTTTGTAGATATAAACTGCGCCTCTATTCCGGATAATATCCTTGAAAGCGAGATTTTTGGATATGAGGCCGGGGCTTTTACAGATGCAAGGTCGGCAAAAAAAGGACTTCTTGAGATTGCTGATAAGGGCACCCTGTTTCTTGATGAAATCGCAGAAATGCCGCTTGCCGTTCAGGCAAAGTTTTTAAGAGTAATAGAGACAAAGACATTCAGGCGGCTGGGCGGCACAAAGGACATAAAAGTTGACATGCGTATTATTGCTGCAACGAATAAAGACCTTGCAAATGCTGTGTATAATAATTCTTTCAGGGAAGACCTTTATTACAGGCTAAATGTTATGCCTATAACAATCCCTCCCTTAAGGGAACGCATTGAAGATATCCCCTTGCTGGCAGAGTTCTTCATAGCAGAGATTGTAGAGAATATGACCAAGAAAATAAAGCCGCTTGACAGAGAAGCTGTAGAAGCTCTCTGTTCTTATAGGTGGCCGGGCAACATAAGAGAATTGCGAAATGTGCTGGAGAGGGCCATGATTCTTTGCCAGGGGGAAGCACTGACAGTCCAGAACCTGACATTGCCTGCCGGCTCAACCGAAGAAAACACTGCCGCACTTACACTTAAAGATATTGAGCGCAGACATATCAAGGCAATCCTTTCATTGGCTGCCAACAACCGCACAAAGGCTGCAAATATGCTCGGAATTGCACGTTCAACTCTTAACGAAAAAATAAAAAGTTACAAGCTTGACTGATTGATTTCTGACCATGCTGTCCGATTTTCATACACCAAAGACTGAGATTAAGGTTTAGGTTAAGGTCAAGATAAGATTGTAAAAACAAAGGATTTATATTCTTAACCTCAGCCTTAACCTTAACCTTGATATTACTGGCACTTCTCTTGCTATATATTGGCGACTGAAAATTTTACCTGGAGGTAATTTTGTGAAAAGCATTTTAATAGTTGATGACGAACCGGCGATATTGATGGCGCTGTCCCATCTTTTAAGCAATGAAAATACGCTGGTATTAACAAGCAGCAGAATCGAGGAGGCGGAAGAGGCCCTGGATCGTTACAGATTTGAGCTGGTTATTGCAGATATAAGATTAAGCGGAATAGAAGGGATGGAGGGGCTTGAACTTCTGAGTTATGTGAAGGGCATAAGCCCTGAAACAAAGGTAATCATTATGACTGCCTATGGTTCTGATGAGATGAAAGATTCAGCCTACAAAAGAGGGGCTTACCATTATTACGAAAAACCAATAGACATGGATGACCTGACAAAAAAAGTTGAGGATTGCGGCATCCCTGTAATGGTTCGAAGATAAAAAGGAGGAGAGATGTCCACCTTAAATTTAAATAAAGTCCTGATTGTAGACGATTCCAAATTAATACATCAGATGTACAGGCTTGTTTTGATGAGATATAAAAACTGTACGCTTATGGATGCAATGAATGGCCTGGAAGCGCTTGATGTTTTGTCAAGGGAAAACGGGATTGACCTTATACTCCTTGACATAAACATGCCGGTAATGAATGGCGTGCAATTTATGGAAAAACTCAAAAAGGACAGCCTTTACAGGCATATTCCGATAGTTGTTATAAGCACGGAAGGCAAGGAAGAAGATACCATAAGGGCCATGAAACTTGGAGCCTGGGGCTATATAGTGAAACCCTTTAAATCCGAGGCCCTTTATGAGCTTCTTGAGAAGGTGATTACTAAAAAATCATCGGCACTGATGGAAACAGGAACAAGGCGCTAGGTTTAAGCCATGGATTACTCTGCTCTTATAAGGGACTACCTTGATGACGCAAACGGACATCTTAATGCGTTTGACAGTGCGTTGTTGTCTTTGGAAAAGGGCGGGTATAAAAAAGATACACTTATTAATATCCTGGGCGCCCTGCATACACTTAAAGGTAATTCCGGCATGATGGGGTTTGAATCTTTAAAGACATACATACATCATGTGGAAGAGATTCTTAAAAAGGTTGACGATAACAGTATAGAGCTTGGACAGGTGATAGACACTTTGTTAGATAGCGCAAATGTGCTCAGGAATGCACTGCAGTGGATAGGGAAGAACCCAACCTTTACCCCTGATCTCATGGAAAACATCCTTGCTCTCCAGAAAAAACTGGAGGGTTCAGACGATGATTCTGAAAAACAACGAGTTGATCTTGCATCATACCTGGGCACAAAGACAGATACTATTAAGGTGGATTTTAAGCGGCTTGACAGCCTGCTTAATCTTGTTGGAGAACTTGTAATATTCAAAACAAGGCTTAACCAGATAGAGACGCAGGCAAAAGGCGCAATAAACGACAAGTCTTTCACTAAGGATTTAAATGAAGGCCTGGAGCTTATGGGTAAAACCATATCAGAACTCCAGGAAGGCATAATGAAGGTAAGGATGCTGCCTGTAAGTTATGTCTTTAACAAATTTCCCAGGATGATAAGAGACCTCGCAAAGTCACAGGGCAAGGAGATTCAACTGATATTTGAAGGTGAAGACACAGAGCTTGACAAGACAGTCATAGACGAACTTGAAGAGCCGCTCCTGCATATAATCAGAAACGCCATTGACCATGGGATAGAGGTTTCTCGCGACAGAGTGAATAAGGGAAAGAATCAAAAAGGAACGATTGTCCTGTCTGCCGCCCAGGAATCCAACTATGTAATCATAAAAGTAAAGGATGATGGCAGGGGAATTGATTTTGACACGGTAAGAAGGGCAGGCATTGATAAAGGATTAATAAAATCTGAGGACTCCTTTGACAAAGACAATGTGCTTTCCCTGATTTTTTCTGCCGGGTTCACAACAAAACAGGAGGCCACAGATGTTTCCGGAAGAGGCATAGGCCTTGATGTTGTAAACAAAAATATTTCCAAACTAAACGGACATGTTATTGTGGACAGTATTCATGAAAAAGGCACAACTTTTATGATAAAACTTCCCTTGAATCTTGCAATAATCCCTGCCTTGATGGCTGAGACAGGAGGGGAAGTTTATGCCATACCAATGAGCGCTGTTGACGAGAGCATTAAGGTAAGGGAAGAAGATATTCATATTATAAACAATCACGAAGTAATAAGATTCAGGGAAAGGGTTTTGCCGGTTGTCAGGCTTAATGAGTTTTTTGGCCTTAACAGCGAGAGACGGAAGAAATTCTATCTGGTTATAATCGGCAGGGCGGAAAAACGGATAGCAATTGCCGTTGACAGGCTCAGGGGACAGCAGGAGATCGTGATTAAGCCGCTTGATGATACATTTGGGAAATCCTACGGCATAGCAGGCGCTTCCATACTCGGTGATGGAAGGATAGTTCTGATTCTCGACATTATGTCTTTTTATGAAAAAAAGGAGGTGTTGGCAGGTGTCTAAGATATCTTTACCGCCTTCAGGTCTTGCAGAAGATTTTTTGGGTGAGATAAGAGAGGAACAGGCTGAGATACAACTTGTCACCTTCGCCCTTGGGGAACAATATGGCGTTCCCATAAGCCAGATACAAGAAATAATAAGGGTCGGAAATATCACAATGGTTCCAAACTCGCCTTCCTATATGGAAGGGGTGATAAACCTGCGAGGGAGGGTGCTGCCTGTTTTGAATCTGAGAAAAAGGTTGCGGCTACAGACAAAGGATATCGGCAAGATGTCGAGGATTATTGTTACAGAGGTTAACAACAAGACGATCGGGTTGCTCGTGGATTCAGTCTCGCATGTCATTAAGGTGGCATCGGATCTTGTAGAAGCTGCTCCTGAAGAAGTTCTTGAAATTGACACTGATTACATAACAGGCGTGTGCAAGATTCAAAACAGTCTTGTAATATTAATTGATCTGGAAAAACTTCTCAGGAGGGAGAAGATTGAGATACGGGAATAAAAGTAAACACGGATTATGGATGTTTGTGGCGTTCCTTGTAGATAGCTATAAGTATTATTATACCTATAATGCTTCCTACGATGAACAATACACCGAGTTCGGTCATATTTATTCTCCTTTGTCTATGAATATTGCCACCAAAAACATTATTAAAGAAAATATACTTCCACCTACGAATGTCCAGAGCGGCATAGTTACAATCGTAACAAATTTACCAATAACAATAGCGCCAAAAGATAACTTGCCAACATCTGCTGTAATCTTTGAGATATTCTCTTTTTGCCTTTTGGTAAGCTTCACAACAAAAGTATATCTTTTTAAAACTCTTAAGTCAAGGAAGGTAGGAGGAAGCGATGGAAAAGAAAATTAACTGCTGGGAATTCAAGAAATGCGGAAGAGACAAAACAAATGACTGTCC
>CAZHHV010000151.1:0-4549 GCA_964532335.1 uncultured Nitrospiraceae bacterium | reverse complement strand
AACTGGGAGCAATAATTGACAGGAGCTCTGAAAAGATAAAATTAAGGCAAGAGTTAATGCTGTGCAAAAGAGGGCATCCCATTATAGGAAAAAGCAAGGCGGTGCAGGGACTTATTCATATGATTAATCTTATGGCTGAAAACCATTCCACGACATTGCTGATACTGGGTGAAACAGGAACAGGCAAGGAGCTTGTTGCAAGGAACATCCATTCATTAAGTATGAGGGGAGAAAATCCGTTTGTGGATATAAACTGTGCCTCTATTCCTGATAATATCCTTGAAAGCGAGATTTTTGGATATGAGGCCGGCGCTTTTACAGATGCAAAGTCAGCGAAGAAAGGACTTCTTGAGATTGCTGATAAAGGCACTCTGTTTCTTGATGAAATAGCAGAAATGCCGCTTGCCACTCAGGCAAAATTTCTGAGAGTCATAGAGACAAAGACATTCAGGCGGCTGGGCGGCACAAGGGATATAAAAGTTGACATCCGGATTATTGCTGCAACGAACAAGGATATTGCAAATGCTGTCCAAAACAATTCTTTTCGAGAAGACCTTTATTACAGACTAAATGTAATGCCTATAACAATACCCCCCTTAAGGGAACGCATTGCAGATATTCCTCTGCTGACAGAATTTTTCATAAGTGAGATTGGAGGGAATATGAATAAGAAAATAAAGCCGCTTGACAGAGAAGCTGTAGAACTGCTCTGTTCTTATAAGTGGCCCGGCAATATAAGAGAACTGCGAAATGTGCTGGAGAGGGCTATGATTCTGTGTCGTGGAGAGGTATTGACAGTCCAGAATCTGGCATTATCTACTAATTTGCCTGAAGAAAACACCGCCGTTCTCACACTTAAAGATGTTGAGCGTCGTCATATCAAGACAATCCTTTCATTAGCTGCTAACAACCGTACCAAGGCCGCAAATATACTCGGAATTGCGCGTTCAACCCTTAACGAAAAGATAAAAACATACAACCTTGACTGATTGATTTCCGGTCATACTGCCTGATTTTCATATGCCCGCATTACTCCTGCTTGTCTTCTATGTCATTCCCGCCCCCATTTTCATGAGGGTAAACTCCAGCGGGAATCCAGTTAAATCAATGCATTCTGGATTCCTGCCTTCGCAGGAATGATAAAGGATATTAGTGGCACTTCTCTTGCTATATATGTTGGCGACTGAAAACTTTACTTGGAGGTAACAGTGAAAAGAATTTTAATAGTTGATGATGAGCCTGCAATATTAATGGCTCTGTCCCATCTTTTAAGCAATGAAAATACACTGGTAATAACAAGCAGCAGAATCGAAGAGGCCGAGGAGGCGCTGGACCGCTATAAGTTTGACCTTATTATCGCAGATATAAGGTTAAGCGGAATAGAGGGGATGGAAGGGCTTGAACTTCTGAGTTATGTGAAGAACATAAGCCCTGGAATAAAGGTAATCATAATGACTGCCTACGGTTCTGATGAAATTAAGGAGTCTGCTTATCAGAGAGGAGCTTATCATTACTATGAAAAACCGATAGACATGGATGACCTGACAAAAAAAATCAGGGATTGCGGCATACCGGTCATGATTACAATAAATTAAAGGAGGATTAGATGTCCATCTTAAATAAGATATTGGATTGCGGCATCCCTGTAATGATTCAAAAATAAAAAGGAGGAGAGATGTCTACCTTAAATTTAAATAAAGTCCTGGTTGTAGACGATTCTAAATTGATACATCAGATGTACAGACTTGTTTTGATGAGATATAAGAACTGTACGCTTATGGATGCAATGAATGGGTTGGAAGCACTTGATATCTTATCAAGGGAAAACGGGATTGACCTTATACTCCTTGACATAAATATGCCTGTAATGAACGGCGTGCAGTTTATGGAAAAACTAAAGAAAGACAACCTTTACAGGAATATCCCGATAATTGTTATAAGCACAGAGGGCAAAGAAGAAGATACCATAAGAGCAATGAAACTTGGAGCATGGGGCTACATAGTGAAACCCTTTAAATCCGAGGCCCTTCATGATATTCTTGAGAAGGTAATTGCTAAAAAATCATCGGCGCTGATGGAAACAGGGGCGTATAGGTCACACTGATGGAAAATCAAAGATTAAAAAGTAAAAATCAAAATTACGGAGTTCATTATTTTTGCTCCGAAAATGTCATTCCCGTGAAAACGGGAATCCAGTTCCTTATTCTCTATCCTCTGGGTTCCGTGTCAAGCACGGAATGACAGGAAAATAAGAATATGGATTACTCTGCTCTTATAAGGGACTACCTCGACGATGCAAACGGGCATCTGAATGCCTTTGATGAGTCCCTCATGTTACTGGAAAAAAACGGGACCGACAGCGACATTATTCTAAAGACATTGGGTTCGCTCCATACGCTCAAGGGCAATTCAGGCATGATGGGCTTTGAATCATTAAAGATTTATATACACCAGATAGAGGAACTTTTTAAGAAGGTAAATGATAATGAATTAAAACTAAGCGGCGTTCTCGACGGTCTTCTCGACAGCGCTAATGTAATAAGAAATGCACTTCGTCAGATAGAGAAAAATCCGTCGGTGAATCCCGATATTACAGAAAACATTCTCAGTCTTCAGCAGCTTCAGGAAGGCTCCGGTAATGGACAGGAAAAACAGTCAGTTGAACTTTCATCATATCTCGGCACAAAAACAGACACAATCAGGGTTGATTTCAAAAGACTGGATGATCTTCTTAATCTTGTTGGAGAGATGGTTATATTCAAAACAAGACTTAACCAAATAGAATCCCGGATCAAGGGAGTGATTAATGATAAGTCCCTCGCAAGGGACTTAAACGAAGGGCTTGAGTTTATGGGTAAGACGATTTCAGGGCTCCAGGAAGGGATAATGAAGGCAAGGATGCTGCCTGTAAGCCATGCTTTTAATAAATTCCCGCGAATGGTAAGAGATATTGCAAAATCACAGAGCAAGGAGATTCATCTGTCTTTTGAAGGTGAGGATACGGAGCTTGACAAAACAGTGATAGACGAGCTCGGAGAGCCATTGCTTCACATAATCAGGAATGCCATAGACCACGGCATAGAGCCTGCTTCGGAGAGAATAAAGAAAGGCAAAGCGCGGTCAGGCAGGATTCTGCTCTCAGCAGCCCAGGAATCAAACTATGTGATCATAAAAGTGACGGACGACGGGCGTGGAATTAATTTCGAGGAGGTAAGAGAAACAGCTATCAATAAAGGTCTGCTGAAACCGGAAGATTATCCCGACAAAGAAATGCTTCTCTCTTTAATCTTTTCTGCTGAATTTACAACAAAAAAAGAGACTACGGATGTTTCAGGACGAGGCATAGGCCTTGATGTTGTAAACAGAAACATATCGAAGCTTAACGGTCACGTTATTGTGGACAGCTTTACTGAGAAGGGCACAACATTCACGATCAAACTTCCCCTCAGCCTCGCAATAATACCCGCATTGATAGCAGAGACAAATGGAGAAATCTATGCCATACCGATGAGCGCCGTTGATGAAAGCATTAAGGTCAGGGAAGAAGATATACATATCATAAATAATCATGAGGTAATAAGGTTTAGGGAAAAGATACTTCCTGTCATCAGGCTCAATGAATTTTTTGGTCTTAACAGGGAGAAACGGAAGAAATTCTATCTTGTAATAGTTGGCAAAGCAGAGAAACGCATTGCCGTTGCTGTCGACAGGCTTAAAAGACAGGAGGAGATTGTAATAAAACCTCTGGACGATACATTCGGTAAATCTTACGGCATAGCAGGCGCGACCATACTCGGAGACGGAAGGATAGTGCTGATAGTGGACATTTTGGCGCTCTGGAATAAAAGAACAGTGAAAAGTGTCAGTGATTCGTGTCAGTGAGAATTATCTAACTGACACAGACACGAAAAACTGACACTGCAAGAGATTGACACTGAACACTGATAACTGACACTGAGAAAGAGGAGGCGGTGAAAATGAATGTGCCGACTTAAGGCATTGCGGAAGACATACTCTCAGGACTAAAAGAACACCGAGAAGAATTTCATCTGGTTACATTCAACATGGGCGAGGACTACGGCGTTCCCATCAGCCAAGAGCACGAGATAATAAGGGTGGGAGATATTACGATGGTCCCGAACTCGCCGTCTTACATGGAAGGCGTGATAAACCTTCGCGGCAAGGTGCTGCCTGTTCTGAATCTGAGGAAAAGATTAAGACTCCCTGACAAGGAGACGAGCAAGGCATCCCGAATAATCGTAACTGAAGTTAATAATAAGGTCATAGGCCTTCTTGTGGACGCAGTCTCGCATGTTATTAAAGTATCATCGGATTTTGTTGAAACAGCCCCTGAAGAAGTTCTTGAGATTGACACTGATTACATTACCGGAGTTGGAAAACTGCATAACAGGCTTGTAATCCTGCTTGATCTTGAAAAACTCCTCAGGAGAGAAAAGATTGAGGTTAAGGAGGCAGAAAATCATGGAAAAGAAAATTAATTGCTGGGAATTCAAAAAGTGCGGCAGGGACAAGACGAATGACCGTCCTG
>CAZHHV010000150.1:0-4574 GCA_964532335.1 uncultured Nitrospiraceae bacterium | reverse complement strand
ACACCACAATCAAAGACTATAGAAACAAAGGTCTTAGACTTTATTTTTAGAGTAAGGGAGTGCCAGAGAAAAGGGGAAGGTCAACAAGTCACATGTCGGCTTGCTGTGATAAATAAAGGCATAGAGGCATATTCTATAATAATTGGAGGTGCAGGTGGTGATTGGGTACGGTGCGGCCATAGCGTTAATAGAGGAACCCCAGCCTCTATTTTGACTGATAATCTTGGGAATCAATATATAGCTGCAAAAGTTCAATTTGGCGCTCGAACAAGTCAGGATTGCGTCCATAGTAACATTGCTCCTGATATTCCTACAAATCTAATATTTACATTTAAGGATGTATCGCCCCAGTCTCAATTTGTGCATCTTCAATTGGGTATTCATCAGGGTGATCGAACTTTTTCCCCGGCTCTTCGCAATATCCCATTGAGCAGGTGAGAATGGAAGAAAATGAGAGACAGCGATTGCTTTAATCCTCAAAGCCTGTAATATCATTCATCATATTTTCTTTCCGTGACCGAAAAGTAAATCTTTCCATTGCGCTCATAAACATCAGCCTCTATGGATTCCCTCCGAGATAAAGGCCTGGTGAATGTGAGCAGATAGCCTATTGTCTTTTCTTTATATTTTACGCCCTGTATAGAGATGTTTCTGAAATCCCCTACTTTTTCCATAAAAGTCAGCGCATCATCAAACGTAACCTTGGCAGTTGTTATCTGCCGGGAATAGGGGACAATTTCCACGTCGGTTTCAGGGCTTTTCAGGAAAACAGCCCTTAATCTTTCGCCTATGCCGGAACTGTAAAGATACGCTGTGTAAACAACCTTAGGCACTGTCTTATAATCATCTATGTTGTAAGTGCTCACTGCCTGCACACAGCCTGCAAGCACTATCAGCGATAAAACAGCTATGACACTTAATCTTCTCATAGTTTTACCTCCTCTTTTCGTCATGCTTTTTAATTTCACTATACACCGATAAGCGTCCACTTTCAACCCCCTGTGTCCTTGACTTTTACATGTAATAAGCATGATACTTATAGAAAAGGTTAAGGAGTATTTTGTTATATCTAAACCGTGCAAAATCCTGCGCTTGCGGGTTTTTTTATGACACGTTCCCCCTGACTTCAAACCACATGGCATCCGCCTAAGGCGGAGGCATAAAGCAAGCAGTAACGAATAACTGAAGGGAGATAATTTGGCAAAACACGGAGGAGCATTTAAAAGCGAAAAGAGAAAAAAAGAATTGCTGCGCCAGAAAAAGCAGGAAGAAAAGCGGCAGAGGCGTTTGAAGAAAGATATAGGACAGGAACAAGGAACTGAAGCAACAGTTTCCGATCAAAAGGATGAGGTTTCATTGCCTGCTATTCAAGATGCTTAAAGGAGAATAATTAAGTGTATAAAAATTTCAATGAATTTGGCATTTCAGACAAGGTAATCGTCTCGCTTTCAGAAATGGGCTTTGAAGAGCCCACCCCAATACAGAAGATGGCAATACCGCCGGTTCTGCAGGGGAAGGATATTATAGGCCGGGCACAGACAGGCACTGGCAAGACAGCTGCCTTTGGAATACCGCTGATAGAACAAAGGCCTGAGGCAAAAGGAAGGTAGCCCTACGCAATAGTGCTTGCGCCAACGCGGGAACTTGCTGTTCAAGTATCGCAGGAAATCAATAAGATGGGCGCGAGAGCCGGTGTTGTCTCACTTCCAATCTACGGCGGGCAATCCATAGAACTTCAGATAAGGAGTCTGAAGAGAGGGGCAGAGATTGTGGTCGGCACGCCGGGAAGGGTGCTGGACCATATAAGAAGGAAGACACTCGTTCTCAAAGATATAAAGGCAGTAGTCCTTGATGAGGCAGATGAGATGCTGAGCATGGGGTTCATAGAGGACATAGAGAAAATCCTCGGCGGAATACCCGGAGAAAGACAGACGATGCTCTTTTCCGCCACCATGCCGAAAGAAATTATCCGCATTTCAAAAAACTACATGAACAAACCTGTGCATGTGGGCGTGGATGCGAGCGAGATGGTTGTCGCCAAGACAAAGCAGGTATTTTACGAGGTGCGCGAAGAAGACAAAATAAAGGCTTTAACCCGGCTTCTGGATGTTGAAGGCCCCGCGCTTACTCTCGTATTCTGCCATACAAAAAAGGAGGTGGATGAAGTCGCGGGAAGGCTCCAGCAGATGGGCTATCCTGCAGGCGCAATCCACGGAGACTTCACTCAAAGCCACAGGGACGAAATGATGCGAAAGTTCAAGGGCGGAGACATAGATATACTCGTTGCCACAGATGTTGCGGCACGCGGACTGGACATACCTGATGTTTCCCATGTCATTAACTTCAGCATTCCGCAAGACCCTGAGGGCTACATCCACAGAATTGGCAGGACAGGCAGGGCAGGCAAATCCGGCATTGCGATAACGTTTGTCACTCCCCGGCAGTACCGCCAGCTAAAGCTCATAGAGCAGTTTGCAAAGACGCGAATAAGTAAGGCAAAGCTTCCGAGCAGAGAAGAAGTAAGAAAGGCGAAGGAGGAAGAGCTTGCTGCGGGTGTTGAAGAGATTATAAAAGAAGGCAAACACACTCGTTTTTATCCCATGGCAAAGAGGCTCTTTGAGAAATACTCTCCTGAGGACATAGCTGCAGCTGCGCTTAGCATGCTCCTTGATACAGAGGATATACAGGAGATTGAGGAGCTGGGAAAAGGATATGCAGGACAGAAGAAGGATTCCGTGCGCTTATTTATGACAATAGGCAAGATGGACAAGATAAAAGTAGGAGATATAGTCAAATCAATCTCTGCAGAAGCAGGCATTCCCGAACGGAAGATAAGCAATATTGCGCTTTTTGACAAGTTCAGTTTTGTAGAAGTCCCGGCTGACCTTGCCGACAGGGTTATCAGTGCCATCAATGACAGCATCATAAAAGGACGAAAGGTCAGAATCCAGCACGCAAAGAAAAGGGAGAGGAAGTGATGAGAAAATATTTGCAGATATGCGCAGTTGGAATTGTTTTCTCAGTATTAGCGGGTGTTTTGTTTGTAAAACTCAGTCTTGCGGATATTCAGTCAGTAGTATTTGGTTTTGACGGCAAGATTAACGGCGACGGCATTGCTTCGCCATGGAAGTTAAAGGAAAAATACGGCGCGGCTGATGTAAAGATTGTCTCTGACAGCAGTGAAAAGGTTGTTCAGCTTAAATCTGACAATGCCTCTTTCTCCATAGAAAGAGAGGCTCATGTGGATATCAAGAATTATCCTTATCTCGCATGGAGATGGAAGGCTTCAAAACTGCCGCCTCATGGAGATGTCCGCAGCGGAAAAACAAATGATCAGGCGCTTCAGCTTCTTGTGGCATTTGAAGGCCGCAAAATACTCAGTTATATATGGGACTCAAATGCGCCTGAAGGCACAGTAGCTGACGAGTCTATTGCATGGCCTGTCAGCCTGAAGGTGAAGGTGCTTACCGTGAAAACAGGAACTTCAGATACAGGCAAGTGGTTGACAGTCACAAGAAATGTGTACGATGATTACAGAAAATTATTCAATGAAGACCCGCCTCATGTAAAAGGCATCCGCATTCAGACTAACTCCCAGCATACAGAAAGCGTAGGAGAGGGTTATGTCGGGAAGATTGTATTCAGCAAGAATCTGGCTGTGGCAAGATAGTCTCGGAAAACCTGATTGATAAACTTGAAAAGAGTTACCTAATTACTGAGCATGTAAAACAGGTTCAATTTCTTCTGACCGCAGGGAATACCTAAAGACTATATAGGGATAAAAATTTAAAAAATATCGCCTGCCATCAGATTTCTCTTTATTTTTCGAACGGTTGTCCTTATAATTTCATTGTTGAATAACTATAGTGAAAAACTATATAATTCTGCATAAAATATATTGTCTGTAGAATTCTTATTTTGTAGAGCAGGATAGGGCAGGGGAAGAATAAGATTTTGAAGGAAGCGGTGTAAAGAGATTTGGGGGATGTGAAATGTATCTAACTTTGCCTTAAAGACTTTTTAGAGGAGGTAAAAGAAAATGGCTGGCACGGTTAAAACAGAAGTATTCAATCAATTCGATAAATTGCCTCAAAAGGCACAACAGGAGGTTGCAGACTTTATCAAATTTCTTGGCAGCCGCTATAAGGAAAAAACCACAGAGAAGAAAGCAAAAGTTTTAAAGCTTAAAGATGAAGCTTTTGTCGGGATGTGGAAAGAGAGAAAGGACATGCAGGACAGTGCCTTATGGGTAAGAAAAGTGAGGCGTAGCGAATGGGCTGACAGAGCATGAAACGTGTTATTATTGATACAGATATTCTGATAGATATCGGTCGCAATGTAGCAAAGGCTGTTTCATTTCTGGACAAAATAGAGAAAGAATTTACTCCGATAATCAGTGTTGTCACACAAATGGAATTAATAGTCGGTTGCGGGAACAAGAAGGAATTAACCGCGCTGGATAAGTTTATCGGCAGATTTAATATTGAAAGCATGGATGACTCAATTGGCGGTAAGGCGGTGGAACTGCTTCATAAATATCGTCTGAGTCATGGCCTGCTGATTGCTGATGCCTT
>CAZHHV010000149.1:0-4664 GCA_964532335.1 uncultured Nitrospiraceae bacterium | reverse complement strand
GTCCCTGCCGCAAAGCGGAGCGCCTACGAGTGCAGCAAGGGGAATGATATAGTCGGCTTGAGTCAAGAGGTCTTTTATTATGTTTTCATCTCTTGCATCCCCTCTTACAACTTCAAAATTTTTATTTGCACAGCATTCAAGCAGGGAGTTCTGCCCGAACATGAAAGTATCCAGAACCGTTACTTGATGCCCTAATTTCAATAATTCAGGAACCAATACAGAACCAAGATACCCGGCGCCGCCGGTAACTAAAATGTTGTGATTCATCTAATTCTCCTCACCCGTTTATATTTTTTAATGTCCCATGAAGATAGTCTATCTTATCTCTTATGTCATAAGGATGATTCCCTATAAAAAAACCATTATAATGTGCAATATCAGCATTCACGGATTTTGTGACAACATAATCATAATACTTGACAACATCATTCCGCAAAATATTTCCTCCTGTTATTATCCTGTGTTCTATATTTGCATCTTTTAATTTTTTCAGGACTCTTTTGCGGTCAATATCCAGTTCGGGATTTATAACCATGGTAAAGCTGAACCATGAAGATTCGCCGACCTCCCTCTGAATTATGAACCTTTCATCATCTTTAAACAGGTTTACAAAATGTTCTGCATTTTTTCTTCTAATACTGATGAATTTCTCCAGCTTATTTAACTGCACCTTACCGATAGCGCCCTGAAATTCGGTGGGTCTCAGATTATATCCTGGAAGAATAAATCTATACGCCTCAAAGAAATCATCATCCCTTCTTTCAAAGATCGGACTGTCTTCATCCTGATCCCTTGTCCAGCCGTGATTTCTGAGAGATTTCAGGAGATTATAGATTTCCTTGTCATTTGTTAAAACAAATCCTCCCTCCATTGTCGAAATATGATGCGAAAAGAACGTGCTGAACGTATTCACCAATCCGAATGTCCCTGTATACCTTCCATTGAATTTTGCCCCCATTGATTCACAGTTATCTTCAAAAAGGATAATGTTATTTTCACTGCATAACTTTGTAATCTCATCAAATTGGCAAGGGTTCCCCAGAATACTAACTGCAACTATCATCCTCGTATCTCCGGTTACAGCATTTTTCAGTTCTTCTATATCGTAATTTAAAGTATGCAGGTCAATATCCACAAACTTCAGTTTCAGACCATACTGCTGAAGCGGGTGAAAGGTTGTTGCCCAGGAAATGCACGGTACGATCACCTCGTCTCCTCTCCTGAGTGGATTTTCTTTTTTATAAAAGAGCGCCGCCACAGTAATAAGATTGGCAGACGAGCCTGAATTTGTCATAACTGCGTATTTCATCCCAAAATGCCGGGCAAATCTTTCCTCAAATTCTCTTACATTTTCCCCCATGGTGTAATTGTTGCTGTTCAGCACCTCAATTACCACCTGTTTCTCTTCTTCGCTCCATGTTGAACTTGCAAGTTCAAACCTCATCTTCGTTTCTCCTTATTATTTCCGGTAATAGTCTGGCTTATATACCATAATCTCGGAGCCGCTGAAATCAAACTTAAACGGCACATGTAAAAAACTACTCAATGCCTTTTTTACCTTCTCCTGATTTTCCTCTTCAACGTAAAAGACAATAAATCCCCCTCCGCCAGCGCCGCACAATTTACCGCCAATTGCGCCATTCTTAACTGCAGTCTCATATACGCCATCGATATCCCTTGTCGTAATCTTACTGGATAATTTTCTCTTCAACTGCCATGTCTCGTTTAGAAGCCTTCCGAAGTCAATAAAATCACCTTCCCCTGAAGTCAGTATTTTATAGGCTTCATCAACTAATTCCTTCATCTTAAGAAGTTCATTTGTATTCCTGTATGTGTTCTGGATTTGTTCCTGTGCTATAACAGAGGCATTCCTGGACAGGCCTGTAAAAAAAAGCATGAACTTGTTCTCGAAGCTTCTCAGATGATCTTCTTTCATTACAATCGGCTCGACAATAATCTCTCCATTCTGCAAGAACTCAATAGTATTCAATCCGCCACATGCAGCCCAAACCTGGTCCTGAGAGCCTACATTCTCCTCTATCAAGTTCTGCTCTATATGTATCGCCTCTCTATAAAGCTCTTCCTTTGAAATCACCTTTCCGCTAAGAGCGTACAGCGTCTTCAACAGTCCCACGGTAAAAGCTGAACTTGAGCCCATACCGGAGCGAGCAGGGATGTCTCCATCGTGATGGATTTCCAGCCCTTGCTCAATCTTTAAATATTTCACTGTTTCTTTTACGGATGGATGCTGTATTTCATTAACATTGTTTACAGTTTCTATGCTTGAGTATACAATCCTGTGTTTATGCCTAAAAAAGGGAGGAAGCTCCCTGCACGTTATATAGCAATACTTATCAATAGCAGCGCCAAGAACCTTCCCTCCATGTTCGAGATACCATGACGGATAATCTGTTCCGCCCCCGAAAAATGAGATCCTATGCGGCGTACGCGAAATAATCATCTGTGTACTCCTTTAAAAATATGGTCTAATTCCCTCTGTGCCTTCTTATAATCATCAGGGATTCCGATATCAATAAAATAATCATCGCTGATAAAGACGCAGGGATGTATATCATTTATTTTTTTATACAAAAAAACAGTCTCAAATGAGAAGGTATCTTTATCATCGTCAAAAAATTCCGATATTGCCTTTTTCACAACATAAATTCCTCCGTTTATATGACCGAAATGTTTAAAGGATTTCTCCTCAAAACCGACTGCCCTCTTATCTTTTATAATCACAGTCCCGTATCTGTTGAAATCATGCATGGGTTTTACGGCAATAGTCAACATAGAATCCTCTGCACGATGCAAGCTGACCATTTTTTCAAGATTAAGATTAAAAAATGTATCGCCGTTTAATACTATAACATCCCTTACCTCTGCAGCCAGCAGGGCTTTTTTAAGAGCGCCTCCGGTCCCGAGAGGTTCATCCTCCACAATATAGCTGATATCCATATTTCTATATTGCAAACCAAAATAGTCTCTGATGATCTCATGCCTGTATCCCACAGAAAGCAGAATTTTAGTTACTACCTGAGATGATAGATAATCCAGCAGATAGCATAGAAACGGCCTGCCATTTATGTCTGCCATAGGCTTGGGAACATCTTTTATAAGACTTTTAAGTCTTGTGCCAGTCCCGCCTGCTAAGATTATTGCTTCCATGAGAAAACCTTGGACATCAGCTCAATATCCTTCTAACCATATCTGCAACCATTTTTGCAATTGCAGGAGACGCCGTGAGCCCAGGAGATTCAATGCCGATTAAATTTATCAGTCCATCCAACCCTTTTTCTGCTTCATCTTTTATAACAAAATCCCTTGCTTTCTCATTCTTCCCAGATAATTTTGGACGAATGCCTGCCATATCAGGGATGAATGCCTCTTTTTCAAGTCCATTAATAATCTTACTTGCGCCTTTATAGAAAATATCCCTTTTGTCTACATCAACTTTATAGTCTATTGCATCAATATACTCCGTATCAGGTCCAAAACGAAGGCGCCCGCCTAAATCCAGTGTCGCATGAACGCCCAATCCTACAAGCTCCTCATGCGGGACAGGATAGATGAGCATTTTGACAGGTGAAGATTTCGCATAAGAAAAATATGAGCCCTTACAGTATTTGAGTTCATAACCGCTTTTTTGAATATCAATGCCTGTAAGTTTAGCAATATAATCAGACGAAAGACCTGCGCTGTTAATCACCACTTTAGATCTGAACTGATAACCATCCCGCTGAATGCCGACAACAAATCCATCATTTTCTTTATCCAGTCTATTTACCTCACTATTAAAAGCAAAAAGGGCTCCGTTGTTTTCTGCCGTATTATAGAAATGCTTCATCAACGCATGCGAGTCCACTATCCCTGTATCAGGAGAATAAAGAGCTGCAATTGTTTTGGTATTCGGTTCCATCCTGTTGACAGCACCTCTATCCAGGATTGTTAATCCTTTTACGTTATTTCTCTGCCCGTTCTTGTGCAACTTCTCAAGGATGCCGAGTTCTGATTGTTCTACAGCCACAATCAGTTTGCCTAACTTTTTATGAGGGATAGAATATTTCTTGCATATAGCGTATAACTGTTCAGCGCCCTCTACACATAACCGTGTTTTTAATGAACCTTCAGGATAATATATGCCTGAGTGCATGACTTCGCTGTTGCGGCTGCTCGTCTCCTGCCCAAACGTTCCATGCCTTTCAAGCACAACAATGTTGTCGTATCTTGATGATAATTCTGCTGCAACTGCCAGACCAACAACACCGGCACCGATGATTGTAATTTTAACATCTTCCATTGTCAGTCAAAGTATATTTAGAGTTTCCTGAGTTTTTAGTATAAAAGACCAAAGTAGTATTTTATAAACAGATTCCTATCATCATGTTTTCGTTGAATCGTCATTCCTGCGGAAGCAGGAATCCAGTATTTTCAATATATTTGACCATCATAGAGAATAAATAGACTTTTAAATCTTTTCTGGATTCCCGCCTTCGCGGGAATGACATTCTGTTTCACCTGTATTTTCTGATTTCTTTAAGTATTTCATTCGGTTATATAATTTTCCTTAGAAAAGCTCAAGAAACTCCAGGAGTATATTGGTAGTCAAATTGAAGTCTCTCAGTCAAATCCGAATTTATCTCTAATAATAAATCTCGGCCTAC
>CAZHHV010000148.1:4339-4689 GCA_964532335.1 uncultured Nitrospiraceae bacterium | reverse complement strand
CGGAAGGAAGCAATGGTAAGCATTTACTCTGGGTGCCGCAGCAAGTTGTCCCCTGCCTGGAGGAAGAGAGTGTATGAGCTACCTTGTACTTGCAAGAAAATGGAGGCCTCAGGGGTTTGATGACCTCGTAGGACAGGAGACTATTATCCGAATCCTGAAAAACTCCATCTCACAGAAAAAGATTGCGCATGCCTATATATTCTCAGGGCCGAGAGGCGTGGGGAAAACATCCACTGCAAGGATACTTGCAAAGGCGCTTAACTGCGAAAACGGGCCTACACCGTCGCCATGCGGCACATGCGCATCATGCACGGCTGTTAAAGACGGCACATCAATTGATGTCCTTGAAA
>CAZHHV010000148.1:0-4329 GCA_964532335.1 uncultured Nitrospiraceae bacterium | reverse complement strand
TGATGACATAAGGGATTTGAGGGAAGGCGTGAAGTACACCCCGCTTGGCGGCAGATACAAGATTTATATCATAGATGAAGCGCACATGCTTTCTACCTCCGCATTCAATGCCCTTTTAAAAACCCTTGAAGAACCGCCTCCCCATGCAATCTTTGTATTGGCGACAACAGCTCCCAGAAAAATACCCGCGACCATTTTCTCACGGTGTCAGCATCTTCCTTTCAGGCGCATATCAGCGCAAAAAATAAAAGAAAGGGTAGGGCATATAGCATCATCAGAAGACATAAAAATCTCTGATTCTGCTATAGAGATGATTGCGCGCGCCGCTGACGGAAGCATGAGGGATTCCCTGACAATCCTTGATCAGGTGACGGCATTTTCTTCGGAAATAGACGCAGACGGAGTAAAAGACCTTCTCGGCATAGCAGATATTGGTGTGCTTGCAGAAATATCTGCTGCTGTTATTGACGGCGACAGGGAAAAGATTATCAGCGTTATATCCGAACTTGTTGATAAGGGAACCGACCTTAAGTCTTTTGCAAAAGACCTTGTGGAATTTTTCAGGAATCTCCTTATCGCAAAGTTTGTAAAGAAGCCCGAAGAGATACTTGAACTCAGTGAGGATGAGATAAAAATAGTCAGCGGGATACTGCCGAAGATATCACCTGACCTGCTTACACTTGTGCTTTCGGAAATGGCCAAGGTTGAACTGGAGGTCCGCTCTTCATTTTCGCCGCGGCTTAGCCTTGAGATGTCGCTGATACGGATAAGCTTTTTAAGCACGCTTAAACCTGTGCAGGAGGCAATAGACAATATAGATGCGCTCATAAAGGGGATGCCGTTGCCTTCAGCGCGTATGGCAGAACAGTCAGTCTCCATCGGCGACCCGCCGAGGCGGGAAAACAGAAGCCAGGACAAGACGCAGGATGAGAAAGATGCCGGACAAGCCGGCATGACAAAAGAAGTGTCATTCCCGCTTGTCGGGAATCCCTCTTCTCAAAAAGACGCGCAACCTACAACGCCGCTTGACGGCAGGTCTCTGCTCGCTGCGATTAGAGAAAAGATTGATGACCCGAGGATTACATCAAAGCTTTCACAGGCAATGCCTTTACTCAAAGAAAATGTCCTGACGCTGGCCTTTAACAGCAATGAGGCAGAGCTTTTTGCAGAGCCTATAAGGAAGAATTCTCATTTGATAGAGCAGATAGCCTCGGATATTCTTAAGACTCCCGTAAAACTTAAAATAGATATCCTGACAAAGAAAGTAATCCGCAAAAAAGACCTGGAGGATAAAGTCCTGACAGACCCCGCGGTAAAAGAGGTGATTGAACTTTTTGACGGAAGGATAATTGATGTTAAACTAAAGGAAAATACAGCCGATGGCTCGTAGAGGGGGTGGAAACAAAGATGTCTAAAAAAATGCTCGGTGATATTATGCGTGAGGCTCAAAAGCTTCAGACAGAGATGCAGAGGATGCAGGAAGAATCAAAGAAGAAGACGGTTGAAGCAACAGCAGGCGGAGGCATGGTTACTGTTATTGCCAACGGAGGAGGAGAAATCATCTCCATAAAAATAGAAAAGGATGTTGTAAATCCTGATGACGTTGAGATGCTTCAGGACCTCATACTTGCCGCGGCAAATGAGGCCTTACGGCGGGCGCAGGAAATGGTCAATGAAGGGATGTCAAAACTTACCGGAGGAATGCAGATACCGGGCTTAGGCGGGCTGGGTAAATTTTTCTAATTCCCCTTCATCTATCTGAAGTTCACGCGCAAGAAGTTTAGGCGTTGCGCCGGTCTGCTTGATTACCTCTTTCAGATAATTCTCAAAGGTGATATTTTTGTCCCAGCAGGAATAAAAGTGTTCTTTAAGTATGGCTGCCAGCCCTTCTGACGGTATCCTGTAGCCCTTCCTTGTTGCTTCTTTCTCGCCTGTGCTTTCCGGGATGCCGATTACTGCAACCCTGTCGTCCGCAACCATATAGCGGATGTCATGCACAATGGCGCAATCGCTGTATCTGATCTCAGCGCCTGCCTTTGTATACATATAACCTATATGCAGCCTGTCCGGGAATTTCGGCATGAGATACCTGACGCTCACGTTGTTTTTTGTCATTCTCTCAATATTTTCAGTAACGCTCTTGGTCCTTTTTTTATCATCTCCGACAGGAAGCCTGCCTGTTATGGCCCCTATTACTTCAGTCTTGGCGTCCATCATTGTGTCTGTGACTGTCAGAAAATATTCCTGCCTTGACAGCACCTTTGTGGCCCGCTCAACCTGAAGCAGAAGGTTTTTCCTGCCCCTGCCTTCCTTTAAACTGAAAAGCAAAAGTATGATTGTGGCAAGAAGCAGCACTGATTCAAGTACAAGAAGCCCGGTTTCAATAGTCATAGTATTTAATTTTAAAGAAATCCGGCAATCTTTACAAGAGAAAATTGTTTCAGCATAATATAAATAATGTATTTCCTTGCGATCCATGATCTCCCTGAAGACAGAGCAGCTTTCGCAGCGGCGCTGGCATCCGCTCTGGGAATCACTTCCTATGAGGCAAGCGTTCGCCTGCGGGTTTCAGGGAGCGGGCCACTCGTGATAGCCACCTTCGGAGAGCGGGTTGCAGCCGACGAGGCCAGTTGCAAACTCAAAGCCTCAGGACTTACCACGGTCATGATCTCAGACGAAGAGGCCGCGAGCAGCCAAAGGGGATTTCCTGTGCGGACGTTCAGATTCAACGACCATACGCTCCATGCGGAGTCACGGCAGAAGGAGACGCTCGTCGTTGATTATCAGAAGATATTTCTAATAATCCGGGGCATGGGCATGAAACAGGAAATATCCACCGAGACCACGAAAGAGCGGAAGTTCGATATTGGAAAGGCGGTTCTCTCAGGCGGGCTGGTAATATCCAAGACTGTGAAGGCCACCGAGCAGAAGATAACAGAAGAACGGGAGGGGTTTCTTTTCGTCTATGCCGACGGGGTTCTGCCGTTCGTATTTAGAGAAGGAGCGCTGGACTATAGTTCCCTCGGACCGGCTCTTCAGCCTTCACGGACAGCCAATTTCACTGCGCTGCTTGCCGAACTGCGGAGCCGCGCTCCTCAGGCGCGCTTCGACGACCGGCTTACCACAAGGGCAGGTCAGGTACAGTTGCTCGGCCCCTCGCTCGATGTGCAGAGATATATTGGGGTTGCGATAGAGCTTTTAGTGAGGGTATTACGGTAAGTCCTTCACGGATAATCGTACGAGCCGGCGATTTTTATCTTTTAATCCCGATTTTATCGGGGCAGGAGGTGAGTTTTTGGGAAGCAGACAACGAATGAAATTCAGAAAACCCCTGCCGCAAAAACCCGCGGCAGGCAAGACCGCCGCTGAAATTGTCAGGGAATTAAAAGAGGGCAATGCCCCCGTCTCCGATTACAGGGAGCAATCCCTGAAAATCCACGGCCTGATATGCGCCAAATGCGGGAGGGAGTTCGATTTCAAAGACCGGCGCCTCCTCACAGTGCATCATAAAGACGGCAACCACCACAACAATCCTCCTAACGGCTCCAACTGGGAGAACCTCTGCGCCTATTGCCATGACGACGAGCACAGCAGAGGGCTGCTCGGAGATTATCTAAAGGAAGGGGGGAAGAGGTAAGGATAAATAGGAGGTGTCTGCGTTCCTCTTGATGATTTCCCGCGGTCTTGCCTTTTTTGAGGAGGGAGGGATACGATAGGAGGAAATTTAGGGATTAAAAAAAATATTGTGATGTGTCCCTGATGAATTCTGATTAATTTGAAGGAATCATGATCAAACGAGTACAAATAAAGGACTATAGATCTTGTCTATCGACTGCTTTTGAGCTTAACCCGCATCTGTCTATTCTTATTGGTCCGAATGGAAGCGGTAAGACGAATATTCTTAACGCTATAACCTTACTCCGTAAACTTCGGAAGACGAAGAAATAAATAGAAGAAATAAATAGGGTCAGCGCCCGTTTATGACTTATCCCTCCCTCCTCAAAAAGGCAAGCCTGAACGCGCGGTAGCACGGAAATTAAAAGCCTGCGGTTACTGCGGGGAAGGCGATTTTATTTGAACTCATCTATGAATGCCTTAAATTCCGGATGGCCTTTGAAAAGGAGTCTGCCTGCGCTGATCAGCCTGTCCACCTCGTTTTTCTCAAGATGAAATGTAGTGGGCAGATGTTTCAAAAAGTTTTTCTCATCGTTGTCCTGCAGGTTGTCGAATGAAATGTCCACGACATATAACTTCATCTTCCCTCCTGCGAGCGCAGGAAGTTTATATCCGTCTTTGCAGTGTTCATCGAGCTTCTGCTGGCAGCCGTCA
>CAZHHV010000147.1:0-4702 GCA_964532335.1 uncultured Nitrospiraceae bacterium | reverse complement strand
GAAGGATTCCGAACAAGTCGGAATGACAAGAGAAGAAGTAAAAATTAATGACGGGAGGATTAATGGTTCGTGAGTTCAAGGATGCTGCTTCCTGCTGGAAAGAGATACTGGCAGATGTTTCAAAAAACAGAGAATTGCTTTCTGTCATAGAAAAGTTTGCAAGAGAAAATACCGCACCGGCAAAAATAGTATTTGGGACTTCGGGCTGGCGCGGTGAGATAGGAACTGACTTTACATTCAATAATCTGCGGATTGTGGCTTCGGCAATTATAGAAATGCTTAAAAGCAAAGACGAGTCAGTAATGCAGGCAATCGGCGTTTCAGGTTTTGAAGGTGTGAAAAGCAGGGGCGTTATTGTCGGGCATGACAACAGATTCCTCGGCCCTGATTTTGCGATGGAAGTCATCGGGCTTCTTCAAAAACAAGGCATAAGGACATGGTATGCAGGCGAAGCAGCCACGCCTGAGTTTTCAGCAGGTATAGAGATGTTGGGCGCAGCGTGCTCGATTAACTTAACTCCTTCGCACAATCCTGCAAATTATGCCGGGCTCAAATTTAATCCCTCGGACGGAGGGCCTGCGGGAGACGTGGTTACAACAAAAATAGAAGAAATAGCAAACAGGATGATGAAAAAAAGTTCACAGTTCACAGTTCACAATTCACAGTTAGCTGTTGAAAAGATTGACCTTACATCTCTGTATATAAAATATATCATGGAGAGAAAGACGCTGGATATAGAAAGAATCAAGAATTTTATAAATAAAGAGGATTGTATTATCTGCATTGACAATGTTCATGGCGCGACAAGGGGACGCATACAGAGGATTCTTGGTGAAAGCGCCAAGATTAAATACCTAAGGACAGAAGACGATTTTCTTTTCGGAGGAGTTGCTCCAGAGCCGTCTGAAAAAAACATGCGAGGGGTCGAAAAGGTTTTGAAAGAGAGCAATGCGAGATTCAGAATGGGTGTTATCATAGACCCTGACGGCGACCGCATAAGACACGCTGACGAAAATATGCAGATACCGATGAATTATTTCGGAGCAATGGCATTTCATTTTCTGAGCGTGTATAAAGGGATTAAGGGGATAGGCGTGAAATCTGTCGGTACGAGCAATCTTGTTAATGCCATAGCAAAAAAACTCAGCACATACGTAAGAGAGACAAAGGTCGGGTTTAAAAATTTCAGGCCGTATATGCTCCGGTCATCAAAAGAAAGGGCAGTAGTTGCTTTTGAAGAATCAGACGGGATGACAGGATACAATCATACTCTTGAAAAGGATGCTATCTTCGGGCTTCTTCTCGCAATAGAGATGATGGCAGTCACAGGCAAAAACTTGAGCGGCTATCTGAAAGACATAATGAATGAATTCGGGCATTATTATCCAGACCGCTCCGGCATTTCAGTGGACCGCTCTCTTGCCGGAGAGCCGTTGATTAAAAAACTTTCAGTTATAGGAGAACATTACAAGGTTGGAGCCGCGCTTGATATCGGCGGAAACAAAAGAACCATCAGTGATGTTATTATAGTTGACGGAACAAAACTTGTTTTTGACGATGGTTCATGGTTAATGATAAGGCCTTCGGGTACGGAGCCGAAGGTAAGGTTTTACATTGAGGCAAGAACAGAAGAAGAAAAGAAGGCAGTGTTTGAAGCAGCGGAAAAAATAACGAAAGAGGCGCTTGGGCTGATATGATACAAAATACCTTCAGCATATTAAATGGAATAGGGGTAAAACTCGAAAGAAGGCTGTGGGAAAACGGAATTCTGACGTGGAAGGATTTCATAAATACCCCGAAGATGCATTTTATAAACTCTGACAAAAAAACGATTTTTGACAACAGCCTTTGTTCCGCAGTGCAGGAGCTTAAAAATTCAAATGCGAGATATTTTGCCGGCACAGTAAAAAGGAAAGAACACTGGAGACTGTTTGATACATTCAAAGGCGAGGCAGTATGCCTGGATATAGAGACAAGCGGCCTGATGCCTGAAAAGGGCGGATATGTAACTGTTGTAGGCATGTATGACGGCTGTGATTACATGTGCTTTGTCAGAGGCAACGGCCTTTCACCTGAGAATCTTAATAAGGCGCTTTCAGGATATAAATATCTTATAACGTTTTACGGCGCTGCATTTGACATTCCTTTTCTTTTTCGTTCCATGCCCGGGCTGAGGTTTGACATCCCTCATTTTGATATATGTTTCGGTTCAAGAAAACTCGGATTTCAGGGCGGACTTAAAAAACTTGAAAACAGCATGGGAGTTGAAAGAGACGAGGCTGTCAAGGGTATGGACGGTTATGATGCCGTGAAATTATGGGGAGCTGCTCAAAACGGAAGTTCAGAGGCTCTTGACCTGTTAAAGCTTTATAACAGGGAGGATACCGTAAACCTATTCGGCATAGCTGAAGTTATTTATCAGCGATTAAGAGCGCAAACCGGCATAGAAGAGTATCTCCGGTAAAATCTCTGCGGTGCAGAGATTTCTATCCCCACATTTTCTGATAAACCCTTGACTTTAACTGCCGCATTCTTTTATCTTGTTTAAGCAAATTCATGTCATCGCAAAGGAGTGATAATGGCTAAGATAAAAGTTGGCATCATCGGTGGCTCGGGTATGGATGACCCGCACCTTATGAAGAACAAGAAAGAGAAGAAGGTGAAGACGCCTTATGGCAATCCTTCATCCGCTCTGACAGTCGGAAAGATAGAAGGTGTTGATACGGTTATACTTGCGCGGCATGGCAAAGGCCATTCCATTTATCCTACAGGAGTAAATTTCCGGGCGAATATATATGCGCTTAAAAAAGAAGGATGCACTCATATCCTTGCCACAACTGCGGTAGGCTCCCTCAGAGAGAAAATAAAGCCCGGCGACCTCGTATTTACTGACCAGTTCATAGACCACACAAAACACAGAGCCCTTACATTCCACGATGAGAAGGTCATCCATACTCCCATGGCAGAACCTTTCTGCAAAAATCTCCGCTCCTTGCTGATAAGCTCTGCAAAAGAGCTTGGGCTGAGGCATCACACGAAGGGCACTGTGATCACAATTGAAGGGCCAAGGTTTTCCACAAAGGCGGAATCTCACATGTTCAGGGGCTTTGGCGCTGATGTGATTAATATGTCAACTGTGCCGGAGGTAATCCTTGCAAGAGAGGCCGGGACCTGTTATCAGACTATTGCCATGTCAACGGATTATGACTGCTGGAAAGAGGGCGAAGAGCCTGTAACATGGGAGATGATACTGTCTATAATGAACAAGAACTCAGAGAATGTTAAGAAGCTTCTTTTAAAAACAATATCAAAGATTAAACATACCGGATGCGACTCTTGCAAATCATAGGAGGAAGATGATGCCGATAAAATCAAAGATACGGACGGTTCCTGATTATCCAAAGAAGGGCATAATGTTCAGGGATATAACAACGCTCATTAAAGACCCGGTCGGGTTCAGGCTTGTCATTGACAGCCTGACGCAGAGATACATCACGGGAGATATAAAGTTTGATGTTATAGTCGGAATCGAATCAAGGGGATTTATAATAGGCGGAGCGCTTTCTTACACCCTCGGCAGGGGCTTTGTGCCGATAAGGAAAAAAGGCAAACTTCCTGCTGAGACGATAAAGCATGAATATGAGCTTGAATACGGCACTGACACAATAGAAATCCACAAGGATGCTATAAAGAAGGGCGACCGTGTTCTTGTTGTTGACGACCTGCTTGCAACAGGAGGCACAGCGCTTGCTGCCGCTGCCCTGATAGAAAAGCTCGGAGGCACGGTTGCTGAGATGTGCTTTATAGTTGACCTTCCCGACGTAGGCGGCAGAAAAAAAGTTGAGGCAAAGGGATACAAGGTCTTTGCGCTGACGGAATTTGAGGGGGATTAAGAGGGCAGGCATATTAAGATTTTCCGTGTAGAGATTAACCTTGACAAAATATTGCTATTAGGTATAGCATACCCTATATAAGATATGAGTGTGAACCTGCTCTTTTACAGAAAAAACATTGAACCGAACGGGGATGTTATTGAGATGAAGATATGGCAAATACCACACTCAAAGGACAAACCGCATGGGCTAAAGTATTCCCTTGTTTGTGTGCGGGAGGGCAGGAGAATAATAGGATATGATAATGCAGAAGGCAAAGGAGATCACAGGCATTATAGAAATAAAGAGTATCATTATCACTTCAGAGGGATGGATTCTCTAATAGAAGATTTCTACAGCGATGTAGAAAAGGCAAAACGGGGGGAGCTATGAAAGTTAGGAAAATAGACATAGGCATTAAAGGACTGAAGGAGAGCTTGAAAGACTTTGCAGAGACATGGAAAAAGCTGGAAGCCGGCAAAAGAGTAAGAAAGGAAGCAGGGATATATTTTAACTCTATCGCTACTATGCGGGCAGTTCTGACAAATAACAGGCTTTTGATTCTTAAAATAATAAGGGAGCGCAAACCCGGTTCTGTGTATGTACTGGCAAAAATGTTGGACAGGGATCTGAAGAATGTAAACCAAGACCTTAAGCTGCTTGCCGAAGTCGGATTAGTTACTCTTGAAAAGATAGAAGACGACAAGAAGAGGGTCATACCTCATGTGGATTACAGAAAAATTCTGCTGGAGATACCGGTTTGATTTTTGATTAATTTTTTCTAATGGAAGGAACCAAAATGAAGCCTTTTACAAAAATTGCAATTGCCG
>CAZHHV010000146.1:0-4718 GCA_964532335.1 uncultured Nitrospiraceae bacterium | reverse complement strand
CAACGATTCCTTTTTATCCTTTACTCCGGTAACATTTATTGTGAGTCAATTCGGTATTGTTCGTTCTATTGACTTTGCGGCATTCCTTAATTTATATTACAAATCCCAGGTTTATAAACCAATAATCGGAGGGAAAAATGGCAAAAAAAGTCGCAGTGCTTGTAAGAGAGAGACAACATGAGGCTCTGAGAATGGCTGTTGGGCTTACGCTTGAGGATAATGCGGTGAGCGTATTTGTTATGGATAAAAAACTTCCGTCAGATGAAAATACTGACCTTAATGTGGAAACCCTCGGTGACATGGATGCAAAAATATTTTCCAATAGCCCGGAGAATAAATTTGAGCAGATGACCACCGAAGAGATTGCACGTGCATTGACAGAATATGATGCTGTGATTCCGTATTAAGCTGTATCGGATTTAATTTAAAGCGCAAACATTCTAGGACAAAATTTATGTAGGGAGGAAATATGAAACTTGGCATCCATGTAATAAGCGACAGGCATCTTGATGATGTAGTCGGTATAGCGAAGGCTGCTGCATCGAAAGGACACGAGGTAACCGTATTCACAATGGCTGACGGTGTTAAACTCCTTGAGAATCCTGCGTTTACCGGCCTGTGCAAGACACCTAATGTCAAAATGAGCTTTTGCGACCATAACGCAACGGGCAAGGGGATTAATAAGGAAGTTATACCCCAGGACATAGTCTGCGGCAGCCAGTACAACAATGCGATTATGGTGAACATCTCTGACAGAGTTATAGTGCTTTAAGATTATATTTAAGAAGGTAAAAATTAAGAAAGGGGACGAAACAATGAAAATATTGCATATTCTTAACGATGGACATACAGGTTTATCTGATCAGATAATCAGCGCTCAGTCAAAGGACAATGATGTGAAGGTCGTTGATCTTTCCAAAAAGGAAGCGTCTTATGAGAGCATTGTGGATGATATTTTCTCACATGATAAAGTAATATCCTGGTAAAAGGAGGTTGGTTGGTATTGGGTCTGTGGAATAAAAAATTGGGCTAAAAAATTTAGACTAAAAAAGGAGGGTATGTTAATGAAAAAGTTGCATGTAATTCTTTTTGCGTTAGTTCTTTCCTTGATGTTGGCAGTATCCGGCTCCTACGCATCAAATGAGGTTCTTTCAAAGGCAGCAGCAGAAAAGTTCTGGCAGGTGAGCGCGGATGATGTAAAGGCCATGATAGACGCAAAGAAGACGGATTTTCTGGTTGTTGATGTAAGACCCGACCCGAATATGTTCAAGGCAGGACACATTCCGGGCGCGATTCATATACCTGTTCAGGATATGTTGAAACCTGAAAACCTGAAGAAACTTCCAAAGGACAAGAAGATAATTATCGTATGCGTTACAGGGCAGACACAGAATCTCCCTATTGTTTCATTAAGGGCAATGGGATATAATGCGCTCACAATGAAGTTCGGTATGGCTGCATGGGATAAGAATTCTATAGGCGTTAAATTCATGAAGGAAGCTTTGCAGGGAGCTGAAACCAAGAACTATCCTCTACAGAAATAGTCAGATTATATAAAACAGCAGATATCTTTTTAGGGGCGTCTGAGACGCCCCTAAAAGTCTGTACGGGTATTAATGGGTAATATTTTAGAATGGTTTAAGAAAAATGATTATGTGCTGATTTTTTCCCTTCTTACTTTTCTCACATATATTGCTCTTTTTGTTTCAAGAACTCTGGATGACAATCGCCTTACAAACTGGCAATGGGCATTTGCAGGCGCCGATCCAGTCAGAATTTTTTTTATTCTTGTAATCGGAATTATATTTGCTTACATATTATCAAAAGCTTCATTTATTGAACGTCATCCTGTCATTTTCCTTTTCTTTTTTTCATACATTGCTACAACGTTATTCTGGAGGGAACCCGAAGTTATTGTGGATACATCAAGATATTTTACCCAGGCAAAGCATCTTGAGGTTTACGGAACAGGCTATTACTTCAGGGAATGGGGTAGAAGTATAACAGCATGGACTGATATGCCTCTGGTGCCATTTCTTTACGGCCTGATATTCAAACTTTTTGGTGAGGCCAGGATATTCATACAGGCATTTACAACGTTTCTTTATTCTATGACAGTTATCCTTACATATCTGATAGGCAAGACACTCTGGAACGAAGATATTGGTTTATTGGGAGGAATGCTTTTCCTTGGAATTCCTTATCTGTTTATTCAGACGCCTTTGATGCTTGTTGATATACCAACCATGTTTTTTCTTACACTGTCGGTTTTTACTTTTAGCATGGCGCTAAAACGTGGAGGCTCATGGATGCCGCTTGCATCATTTGCCATATTTCTTGCTTTCTTTTCCAAGTATTCAACATGGCTTATGCTTTCTGTCCTTGTCGTTATATTCCTGGTTTACCTGCTTTCTCAAAGCTGTCAGCTGTCAGCTGTCAGCTGTCAGCCACAAAAACCCCGAAACTATTTTTATAGGGGCTCTATAATTTTTTTCATTGCAACATTATTAATAGGAGTAGTCTTCTGGTGCAAATTCGATGTTTTCTCGGAACAGATCCGTCTTTTATTATCTTATCAAAAACACGGGCTTGCAAGATGGAAAGAGAGTTTTATCTCAACTTTCTTTTTTCAGATTCATCCTTTTATTACTGCGGCAGCGGTATATTCAATCTATGCGGCTTTGAGAAAAAGAGACCTGAAATACATGATTATAGCCTGGCTTGTGATTCTTGTTATAGTACTCCAGATTAAGAGAATACGGTATATTGTTATGGTCTTCCCGATGTTGAGTTTAATGGCCTCTTACGGGCTTGTGCAAATCAAAAATAGAGAAGCGGCAAAATTCATTTCTTTATGTGTAGTAATATTTTCAATAATAGTGGCGCTTTTTATTTATTTGCCTTTTATTCAAAAAATAAGCACAGTTAATCTGAGGGATGCAGGCAGTTTTATCGACTCTATTAATGAAGAAAATATTCAGGTTTTTACACTTTCCCCTGCTGACCCTGTGAGCAACCCGTCTGTTTCCGTACCAATACTGGACCTTTTTACTAATAAAAAAATTACTTATGACTACAGCAATGTCTCTAATCCCCTGCGCGAAAAAATTGAAGAGTCTGCTCTCAGGTTTACCTGGGAATACAAAAATCCAGAATATTATATGAATAATAAAAAATCTAAAGAGGATTCTGCTGTTGTAGTTATCTCAGATGACGCTAATGATCCTTTGTCTGATGATATTAAACGGCAGATTGCCGGTTACAGGTTGTCAAAAGTGTTTGATAAATTTGAAGGCATTTTCCTTTACAGGACAATCGTGAGGGTATATCAGCTTGAAAAAGCAGGACAAATGCAAAACTCGTCATATAGGCAGAAAGGCGGTTTTTAAGAGGCTCTATTTAGAAGTTTTTATAATACAATAAAAAGCTTAAATCTAAAATTGTAAATTTAGCTTGATTTTTGATTACATTTTTGTGTATATATACATGCACAAATATAGGTTTAACTGTTAATATTGCCTGGAAAGTTCAGCTGCAAAACTTAAAGATGATATTTATTGGAAAAATTTTGTTGAGAAAGGGGGAGGTTATTCAGAAAGAATCCAAAAAATAACTCTCATTTAAGAAAGACTAAAAAGGAGGGGAAAAAGACTGTGGAAACAACAACAGTGGATACGGGTCAAAGAAAGAATCAAATCTGGGCTTTCATAATCACAGGCATCATGATTCTTATCAGCTTTGCCTACTATAAGGTAAATGTATATTACATGTACCTTGTAGCGTATATCTGGTTTGGATTTGCCTACGGGATGATGCTTCAGTACGGAAGATTTTGTTTTGCCTCAGCCTCAAGAGACCTTTTCGCTGCAGGTGTCCCGAGAATGGCTGTCGGTATTCTGGTAGCGCTTACATTTTTTAGCCTTATACAGGCAACTCTTGCATCAACCAACATGAGTACCTTTCATCCAGCACCATTCGGGATACATACACTGATTTCTGGTTTAATCTTTGGAGTTGGAATGGTTCTTGCCGGTGGCTGTGCTTCAGGTTCTTTGTATAAGATCGGCGAGGGGAATGGCACATCTTTCCTGGCAGCGTTTTTCGGACTTTGTTTAGGACAGGCCATATTCGTTAATGTCAAATGGTTCAACTTCCTGATCCCGCAGAAATGGGTGGATGCCGCTGTTGCAAACGCAGCAGCAAGGAATATTCCTGTTGACAAAATGACATCTTCGTTCGATACGTATCTTGCAGGATATGTCTGGAACCAGCCAACCCTTCAGTTATCCCACACAAAGGCTATCTCAGAAGCTTTACCGGGTGCGGCAAAGTATTTTATTGGAGACTCATTATTGAACGCCCTTATACCGGCAGCAGTACTTCTTATTGTCATCTATGCCTTCTACATTAGAAAAGGCTTTATGAAGAAAAGGGCAAAGGCAAAAGGCGGGGCAACGGGTTTTAGTGATGAACTTGCCGGAATCTGGAATATGATAACTGCATCAAAGAGAACAACTATTATGGGCGTGATTATCGGTATTGTGGCAGGACTCCATATATTTGTTATGAAGGGAATGCAGATTAAGTTTGGTGTTGCAAATTTTGGGGAGTTGTTAACAAGGATGGGACATGCTGCCGATACCAGCATAAAGGGCACTGTTTTTGACCCCGGATATTGGTATATAACCAGTCAGGAAGGCCAGCTTGGTGGATGGATT
>CAZHHV010000145.1:0-4742 GCA_964532335.1 uncultured Nitrospiraceae bacterium | reverse complement strand
TGACACCTAAAAAGAGTTACCTAATTACTGAGCATGTACAACGGTTCTATTTATTATCCCTATTTTCTTGTTCGCAGCATTTTACATTTAATTAGAAACGTCCCTGTTTATACTCTTTTAACCCTTGCTCTTCTTGACCAGCGCTCCGCCCTTGGAAAGCAGCACCGCAAATACAGCAATGCCGATCGCCAACGCGATGAAGTATGCTATTCCTCCTTCAATCACAAAAAAGCCCTGCATACCTGCCAGCAAAACGATCACTCCCAGCAATTGTAACAATAAGCCCTTGTTTTTCTGAGACATTTTATCCTCCTTACCTTAAATTATACACAGGATTGTCTTTTCCAAAATTGATTATTAAAGGCGTCTGCGCATGACCAATCTTTTTTGATATATCTGTTGTCGTTGTTTTTGAGTATTCTCCGAGTTCTGCGAGTGAGATTTTACTGTCTTTGTTTTTGTCCGCATTTTTATTGTTGTTTAATCCGTCAAGAAGTGTGTAGGTGAAAAGTCCATTTCCCTTATACCCGTCCATTGCCGCCTGTTTATCATTGGCCGATGCGTAAATATGAAGCCCCATCTTTTTGGCAAGCACTGACATCCTCGCATCGTAAAGCCCGCTGACGATGTAGTCCACGCCTCCTGCATGGCATGTGTCAAAGATGAATAACTGTGAGAGGGATTTAATCTTCTTGGATATTTCAACTATTTCATTTGAGCTTATCATTGTGCCCCTGGAAATATCCCAGAGAGTGAAACCGCCTTTCATTCCTCCCGTCAATAGATATTTCCCATCAAGGAAAATATCAGCACCCCTTGCTATAGGAGCTGATTACGTTAAGTTCATCTGCGTATCTTCACTGCTCACATGAATATTTGGAGTTGCCATGCATGAGGCAAGAAAGAGAATTGAAATAACAGACAAGATTCTCAGTAGGATCATTTTCTGGAATATCTTCATTTCACCCTTTAATTTAGAGACCGCTTAATTTTTAATATTCCGCTTTTCCTTTTTAAGCTTCTCTTTGAGAAAAGCCAAGTCCATTTTATCTTTATCTCTAACTGTATCTTTTAACTTAATTAAAGCCTCTACATCCAGAACAGGAATCTCATTCCCGAGAACCTCAAATTGCACAATATGCTTACTGAGGCTTTTGAAGTCAGCAACATCACCGATTCTTGCCATTAAATCAATGCTTACTCCATCAGGGGAAACATAGCGCACAACCGAATATTCAGCAATATCATGATGCTTGATTTCATCAATGGATTTGTCATCGAAAATCTTCTTTAAGACATTCTTTATTTTTCTTATATTTTCGTCAGAATTTTCTATTAAAAAGTCTATGTCATTTGTAAGCCGTGGGAACCCATGTATTATTACTGCCCACCCGCCAATCAAGACATATGAGATGCCCTCAGAATTAAATGCCTTGCAAACATCAAAAAGAATTTTGTCTATATTCTTTTCAACAGCCACTTTTCCATGTCCTTTTGAGCATCTTTCAGGGATTTATATTTGTGAACGCCGCAAGGAAAGTCTTTGATTATTGCCTTTTTAAACATTGTGCTATTTAAAGACAACACCATCTTAAAATAATTATCATCAGGCATAAAATTCCACATTTTTTTCTCTGCTTCTTCAAATGTCTTATACTTTAAAACTGGCATATAAATTCCCCTTCCTTCTAAACATCTTTATGTGGTTATAATTATACATTACCACAAAGTTATGCCCCAATAGCAGCATACTGTTACTTCGCTGTCTTTACCACAACTTCCCCCTCAGAATAATCCGATGCCTGCTGGGGTTTCCCTTCTGTGACTTCCTTTACTTTGACGCTTCTTGTCTTTATGCCTATATCTTTTGGCTTAGTTTTTACCTGATAGACACCGCCTTTTTCTTTCAAGTCTAAATCTCCAAGCTGTGAGACGCTTGTATGAAACATAATGCTCTCCTCCCCGAAAGGAGGGTTCACCTCAAGTTCAAATTTGTCATTGCCTGAGGGGATTTCATAAATAACACCGCCGTTAAAGTAGTTATCCTTCCTGTAAGGGTTTGGTAAAATCTGGATTAGGTTTCCGGTTGTCTCCTTATAGATAACCTTTGCATAAAACGGCTTATTGCCTCTCATGTAAATCTTAATCTTGTCGCCTTCCTTGTATTCTTTTTTGTCTGTCCATACCTTCACGGTTAAGGGCGCAGAGGGATCTTCAATAGTTGTCTCAGAAACCCTTTTCATTGCATTTTCATCAGGTATGACATTTGCCTTTATCTTTACCTTGTAACATTTGCCTAATGAGGGGTCAGTGTACCAGCCCTTTTCGAGTTCCTTATCAACTACAACTGTAGCGTTGTTATAAGCCTCAATGATGTCCTTAACTAACTGCGAGTCTTTCACCTTTGTCTCGCCCTTGATATAAGTAGCTGCATTTTTTGCCGCTTTATCCTTTGCATCTGTCATTGCAGCAGCTTCTGTACCTTTCATTGATTTATCCTCGCCCATGCACGCATAGCCTTCGGATTCAATGATTGTTGATTGTGCGGCATAGAGATTGGACATGATGAATAAACTCAAGATCGCCGAAATAAATATTTTTGTCATAAACCCTCCCTACAATATCTCTTTAACCCCTCCTCGCCTCCTCTTAATTTAAGGATAGGATGCGTGGAGTTATGAAAAATCTTAAAGAATCTATTCCTCTGCCGTCAAGGTAATTTTCACATCTCTTTATATTATGGGAAGCTTTTTGATACGGTATTCTTTCTCATCTATTGATACAACTGCTCCTTCTTCAAGGTCTGTTTCAATAAGAGGCAATACTGTTGCCAGAAGGCGTGTGATTACATCAGGCTTAGCATTTGCAACCCGCAGTGAAATAACACTCGGGTTGTTAAAACCGCTCTGGGCTATAATTGCGGAAAAATCTAAATCCTGCGTAATAATTGCAGCCTTTTCTTTATGCGCTAACTGGATAATCTCTTTATCGGAAGCGGTGGCAGGAAGTTTATCTGTGACGCGGATAATATTATATCCTTTATTTTGCAGCGCCTTAACGGTAAGAGGAGAAATATGAATATCAGCTATGAACTTTAATTTCATATCCTTTACTCAGCATATGCTGGTGTAGGACGATGATATTCTCCGGCAAGCCACGCTGCATACTCAATGGTTTGGAGAATGTCTTCTTCTTCAAGTTCTGGATATGCTTTCAGAATTTCCTCATGAGTCATTCCGGAGGCAAGCAATTTGAGCACAAAGGCAACAGTTATACGCATCCCGCGTATGATAGGTTGTCCCATACAAACTTCCGGATTGACGGTTATACGATCAAATTGTTTAGCCATGACAAACCCTCCTTTAGAAGTATTATATCAATCCTTATGCCCCAGTTGCACAAAAATCTCAGGCTTTTCAGAGGCGATAGCGAAATCCAGACCGGGTGCAGACAAGAAAATCAATGCCATGAAAAAAAAGAGAAGCTTTTTCATACTATATCCCGTTCCTCAATGCTTAGCCTCTTCCAGTATCATCTCAAACCCCTTTGTCTTCTTAAAGACCTTCATATGATACTGCCCGGATGCCTTAAACGGAGCTGCCAATTCAAGGATCATCTCGGCTAAGCCGTATGGGATTATCAGGCGGCCTTCTTTTTCAAAGGGCTCACCGAAGCCGATACTGTAAAGCCAGTCTGCATCATGCCCGAGGAAAACGCAGGCAACGGCATAATGCTCAAAATCAATCTCAGGAGCTTTTTCATCAAATGCGCGCTTCCACAAAGCCGACCATTCTTCATTATCTGTTACAACACTGATATATTTAGTTTTCTGATTGGATATGCTGCCCTTCCATTCTCTGACATCTTCTGATGCAGCGCTCTTTTCAGTTAAAGAGAAACAGCTTAAAAATATAAAACCAACAACAAAAACAATCTTTCGATATTTCATATATTGTCCCCTTTTATACTCTTTATCCGCAATGTTACTAAGCCTTTAACCGTCCCTCGTATTTCTTCCACATACACTGAGTATTTATCCATTATTATCTTTTGCCCCGCATGAACTTTAAAGTCCTTTTCTTGCGGGGGAGTCCCTTCAACAAATAATGTCAATACAGCTATTAAACCCTGCTTTTTTGTGCCAGCCTCATCAACATAATCAGCTTTGATTATATTTGTGACACCTATCCGGAGTTCATGAAAAGTGCCGACATTCCCCTGTTTTATTTGGATAACCTCACCTCCAGATCCAGGTACTTTTTCTACTGGAACACAGCCAGCAGCATTATACGGTCCGGAAAGCTCTACTCCGAATACCTTATCCCCTGTTTTTGCGTAAGCGTATGAAAAATCCTTTTCTTCTTTGCCCCATCCTTTCGGAATCAATACAGCAAAAAAATTACCTTCTGATATGTATTTTTCATAAACAATATTCTTGGGGTTTACAGGACTTTCCGGCTTTTCTGCGGCAAAAGCAGGGGTTAAGAAAAACGCAAAGAGAAAAAGGCTTATATATATTTTTTTATTCATATTGCATCTTTTTTTAAACCAAATTATATCAGCGCCAATCTCGCACGTAAAGGTAATTTTCACATCCCAAAACAAATCCGAATTTCATATTAGAGGAAGTTTTCTGACACGATACTCTTTTTCATCTGAATAAACACAATTGCTCCTTCTGCAAGGCCTGTTACTCACCTTAAATTATACAGAGGGTTGTCTTTTCCGAAATTAATTATCAA